>JAEWWY010000121.1 GCA_023458835.1 Bacillota bacterium | reverse complement strand
GCGTGCTTCCGGATAAGGTAAAACAGAATTGATACCCCTGCCAGGCGGCGGGGATGGAGGGATGAAGGGAGGGAATGGCTCCGTCGGTGCGTAAGCCCCCAAAGCCGAACACAATGGTCACCCAGGCAGCGGCAATGCTGGTCAAATGCAGCCCTTCGAACGTATTGCAGTTGTAATTATCCAGGTCCAGCCTGGCCGCAAAGCCGAAGAACCGGAAAGCTTCCTCGTGGCGCTTGAGTTCGCTGGCGAAGATAGAGTGGATGGAGGGGGACAGGGAGCTTTCATGGATGCAGCGGGGCTCATAGTAGTCATAGTTGGCGGCTTTTTCCGCCTGCGTATAATCGCCGGGGTGCAGGAACATGGCCATCAGCACATCCGGCTGCTTGATCATGTCGGTGCGGTAGATGCGGTCATAGCTCCAGTGGTGGTACAGGGGAAAATCCGTGGCGGGAATGGCATGAATGTCCAGGTGGGGCAGGGAAAAATATCCCTCGTGCTGCTCAAAGACCAGATGCTCATTCTGCGTAAGCCTCATGGCCCCGGCGCAGGCCGACCAATCCGCCCTTTCTTGTTCTGTTATGGACAATTTGCCGCAAATATCCGCAAAAGCAGCAGGCGCTTCCTTCTCTATGCGGCTGAGCACCTGCAGCGTAAATTCCAGCGTCTTTTTGCCCATGAGGTTGGTATAGTAGCTGTTGTTCACCATCAGGTGGAACTCATCCGGCCCCATGACGCCGTAATAGCCGTAGGCGGTACGGTCCTGGTTCCAGTTGCCGCGGGACGTGCAGTAGCGGCTGATTTCCACCAGCATCTCAATGCCTTCCCGGAACAGGAACGCATCGTCGCGGGTCAAATGATGATAATTCCATACCGCGTAGGCTACGGAGGTGCTGGGCTGCATTTGCAGGCTGGCATGCTGCCAAAGGGTGCAGGCTTCCTTGCCGTTCAAGGTGGCAATGGGATAGCAGGCTCCCTTGCAGTCCAACTGCTTTGCCCTTTCCCGGGCCTGGGGCAGGGTATGATAGCGGAAAAGCAAAAGATTCCTGGCGGCCTTCACATCATTGAGCAGGTAATAGGGAAGGCAATATGTTTCCGTATCCCAGAAGGCGTGACCGTTGTAGGCCTCCCCGGTAAGGCCCTTGGCGCCGATGTTGTTGCGCCCGTCAAAGCCCCGGTAGGTCTGGTGAAGCTGGAAGATGCAGTAGCGGATGCCCTGCTGGTTTAAGGGATCGCCTTCGATTTTTACATCGGCGGTGCGCCACAGACCGGCGTAATGCGCTTCATTGCTCTTTAGCAGCGAATCAAAGCCCAAACCGGCCCGGGCGCTTGATACCGCTTTGTCAAGAAGCGCCGCCGCATCCATGGCAGCGTCCCCCTGGCGCAGCGAATCCACCCATATGCGTTTTTCAAATACCACCGGTTTGTTGGGTTCAAGCATGCAGCCCGCCTCAAGGCCGGTGAACAGCGGCTTTTCCATGGGCGTAACGGTACAGCCTTGCGGCAAATGAAGCGCAAAGCCATACAGCGCCTTTTGCCCCGTGGTTTTTGTTTCATACAGATGGGCGGCGGCAAGACCGTCCACAAGCCCGCCCCTGTCCTGCCAGTCGCACCGGCCGGTCATTTGGTGGATGACGGCGCCGTTTACGCCAAGGACAAGGCTTGCGGCCAGAGGCGCGTCCAGCGCTGTCAATGTGATACGCTGGCCCGCCTGGCGGGGGTCCTCCATGCCCAGCAGCCGCTCAAAGGCCACGGACACCCTGCCTCCGGGCAGCTCCCAGATAAAATGGCGCGACAAAAGCCCGGACCGCATATCCAGCGTCCGCTTAAAGCAGGATATGCCGCCTGCGCCCAGGTCAAGGCTGATCCCGTTTATGGCAATAGGGCAATACAGATAATCCGGCGCGCAGACCATGTAATGGGTCTGCTTGACGATGCCCTTGTACCCGCCGGGAGTCTCCTCCCCGTCCAGCTCATAGATGCCGCCCAGATAGCTGCCCAAAAGGCTGTTTACACTGCCGCCTTCCTCAAAATAGCCCCGGACGCCCATATGCTCGTTGGCCAGGGAAAAAACCGATTCGCTCACCCGGCTGTGGGCGGGATCAAAGCCCTCTTCAGTCACCTGCCAGGGAAGGCAGTCGAAATACACATCCGCTTTCTTTGCCATGGTATCCATCCTTTAAAACAAGAATTAACCCTTGATGCCGGCTGAGATCACATTTTGGGTGATCTTGCGCTGGAAAGCAATGAACAGGAGGATAGGCGGAATGATGGCGAACACGATGGCCCGGATCACATCCATGTCATTGACGCGGTCGGAGGTACGATAGGTAAACAGGCGCACCATCACCGTTTCCAGGGGGGTATTGCTCAGCACCAGGTAAGGCAGCAGGAAATCCGACCAGGCGGCATTCACCGCGTAAATGAGGATGACGACGTTGATGGGCATGCTCAGCGGCACCACAACACGGAAGAAAAGGTTCAGGTCATTGCAGCCGTCCAAACGCGCCGCCTCCAGCAGCGAATCGGGCATGGTGTCATAGAAGTTCTTGAACAAAACCACATAGAAGGCGTTGGCGCCAATGGCCAGCCATAAGGGCAGAAAGGAGCCGATGAGCTTCAAATTGGTGATGTTGATGAACAGGGGCACCATGCTGGTGGTGGCCGGGAGCATCAGGCTGCCCAGGATCAGGCCGTAGACCAGCTTATGCCCACGGGGCTTTAAGCGGGATACCACGTAGGCGACCAGCCCATTGAACAGGATGGCGCTGACACAGCTTCCCAGCACCACCCACAGGCTGTTCAGGTATAAGCGGTAGTACTTCATCTGATTCCAGGTCTTTAGATACCCGTCCAGCTTGAAGGAAACGGGGAAAAACTGCGGGCGGTAGCGGTTATCCAGCCCCTTGACGCCACGCACGAACTCCTGGTTTTCCTTGAAGCCCGACAGCAGCACCCAGAGGATGGGCACCAGGGAAAGCAGAAGCGCCGCCACGCAGAAAATAAACATGAAGGCATAGCCGATCTGCACCGGGGGCTTGCGCAGGTCATAGGCGCGGATGACGCCATCGGCCTTGGTTCTGAATCTTTTCACGCGCGTTCCCTCCCCTCACATGTCCTTGGGCCGGTTCAGCCGGTTGTACAGCAGCGTCAGCGTTACCAGCGCCACGGAAATAATCACCGAAACCGCCGCGGCCTTGGAGTAATCATACTGCTCGAAGGCGTAGCGGAATACCACCTGCATCAGGGAAATGGAGGCGTTGTTTGGCCCGCCGTTGGTCATGACCAGGGGTTCATAGAGCACCTGGAACACGGCGATCACCTGCAGGATCAGCAGCGTCCTGGCCAAATTGTATATCTGGGGGACGGTGATATGGGCGATGCGCTGGCGGACGTTGGCCCCGTCGATGATGGCCGCTTCGTACAGCTCCGGGTTAATGCCCTGCAGCCCGGCCAGGTAGATCAGCGTGGTGGCGCCCGCGCCCTTCCAGGTCATGGCCACCACAATCACGGGGATGGCCAGGGAAGCGTTGCTCAGCCATGTGCCGCCGGGCAGGCCTATGGCGGCAAGCAGCATGTTCAGCCCGCCGTTCTCCCCGCTTTTGAACAGATACCGCCACAAAAATACCGTAGCCAGGCCCGGCACAATGTTGGGCAGGTATACGGCTACCCGGAACAGGCTTTTGCCGTATACCATCTCCTGGATCAAAACCGCCAGCACGATGGGGATCAGAAAGCCGATGACCAGCGACCAGAAGGTATACAGGAAGGTGTTGCGCACCGCCGGCCAGAAATCAGGATGGGCAAAGACGAAGCGGAAGTTGTCCAGCCCCACAAACTGCAGCACCTGCATGCCCTTGGTTTGATACAGGCTCAGGCGGATGCTCTGGACCAGGGGAACCCATACGAAAAAGGCAAACAGGATCAGGCCGGGCAGCATGATCATCCAGGCGATCACATCCCTGCCGTATCTGGCGCGCAGCGTGCGGCGGGGCTGTGCAGGCACCGGAGAAAACATGACCATCGCCTCCTTGATGATATAAAAAATGAAAGAGGGGCGCTTGGGAAAAAGCGCCTGCGGCGCGCTTTCCCAAAGGTCCTGACATAAATGCGGGGGAGCCGGCTGAACCGGCTCCCCGGCGGTAGGATGCTTTTCAGGGAGAGGTCACTTGTTCACGTTGGCGTCCAGCAGGGCCTGGAAGTTGGCGTCGGCAGTATCCAGCAGGGCCTGCACGTCGGCGTTCTGGTCGGTGACAACAGCCTGCAGCACCTTGGTCAGCTCGGCATACATGTTCTGGACATCAGCCGGCTCTTCCATCTTCAAAGCGCCATCGGTGTGCACCAGGGTGAAATAGGGCTCATACATCCGGTCATCCACATTCTTGTACTGGGCAACAATGGATTCCCTGAAGGCGTTGTACTCATCATCGGCCCAGGCGGGGGCGGGCAGGTTGATGACGGGGATCCCCTGATCCACGCGGGTTTTGGCATCGCTCTCCATGCCGGTTTTGGCGGCATCGGTAAGGAGGGGGGCACGGCCCATGCACTCCAGATACTTCAGCCCGGCCAGGATCTGCTCATGGGTGGCGCCTTTGGCGAACATGTAGGGCGTGCCGCCGCCCAAAGCGTGAGCCTGTATGCCTTCCGCGGCAGGGATGCCCACCATCATGAGCTTGTCAACGGGCAGGCCGTTCTGGGCGGTTGGCATGTTCACGGCATCGTTGGCGGCAATGTACATGGCGGCAGCCCCGGTGCCCAACTGCTGGAAGCCGGTGCCCCAGTTCTCGGTGGTGGGATCGCTGGTCAGCAGGTCATACTTCCATTTCAGGTCCTTGACAAAATTCATGGCGGCCGCGACTTCGGGGCTGTTCAGGTTGCATTCCCACTTGCCTTCGGCGGTTTGCGTTTCCAGCACGGCGCCAAAGTTCCAGGCGATGTTTGAAAAGTGCCAGCCGCCGGCATTGTCGGCAGCCAGGAGGCACAGGGCGGCGGAACCGGTCTTTTCCTTGATGATCTGCCCGGCTTCCACGAACTCATCCCAGGTCTTGGGATACTTCGGAATGCCGTTTTCATCCACAAGGCCGGCATCTTCGAAGACCTGCGCGTTGATCATCAGGCTCAGGGCATAGCTGTCGCGGGGCAGGCCGTACACGCGGCCGTTCTCGTCGGACAGGAGACTACGGACCATGGGGTTCATTTTTTCCAGCCAGCCAAGCTCGGTCAGCTCGTCGGTGATATCGGCCACATAGCCGGCTTTGATGAGCTTCTGGGGCTCGGTGTACCAGGTCTCGAACACGGTGGGAACCGTGCCGGATTCCGCCATGGAGATGAAAGTGTCCACGGCATACTTGTAGTGGGCTTTTACCACTTCCACATCGGGCATGGCTTTCTGGAAGGCGGGCAGGAAGTCGCCTTCATGGGCGGCCAGACCGCTGGTGTCCACATCTTCAGGCCAGATGCCCAGCGTGAGCGTGACTTTGCCTTCCGCCATGGCGGAAACGGCGCCCAGAGCCAGAAGGAGGCTCAGGAGCAGGGCTACGAACTTTTTCATGGGGGTTCCTCCTTTTAATATAGGTGATGGTATACAGTGGAGGGACGCTGGGTCCCCCCGGAGGCCCGGAGAAAGAACCAGGAGGGTTGTGGAATTTGGCGAGGTTTTACGTTCAACTGGCCAAAGTATACCATCACTTTCTTGAAGTGTCAATACAGTTTCACGTAAAACCTACAAAAATATTTGAGGTATTCAAGGCGTATCTTCCTTGCAAACCAACCATTCTATGCTATAATAACCATACATAGCACAGGAGAATCAAAGGGGGCAAAGCGATTGGTCACCATCAAGGATGTGGCGCGGGCGGTAGGTGTGAGCACCACCACGGTATCCAATGTGATTCATGGAAACGTGGGCCGCGTATCGCCGGAAATGGTGGCGAGGATTCAGGCCTCCATTGAGCGCCTGGGATATGTGCCCAATATGTCGGCCAGGGCGCTGGTCAACAACGCGTCCCGGATCATCGGCGTTATCAATCATCTGGTGCCCCTGGAGAGCGGCGGTTTTTTTCAGGACCCCTTCCACGGCGCGCTGCTGGCGGGGATTGAGCAAACGCTTCGGGAGCGGGAGTATTATTTGATGGTGCGCACCATCGACAACGTACCGGAGCTTTTGTCCCTTTTGAATAACTGGAATCTGGACGGGCTGATCCTCACGGGCATTTTCCCCACGGATTTTTATGAAAGCCTGATGGCGCAGAAGACGCCTATCCTGCTGATCGACAGCTACATTCAAAACGACCAGGTGCTGCAGGTGCGTTTGGAGGACCAGCAGGGCGGGTATATCGGCACAAAACACCTTCTGGAAAGCGGCCACCGGGATATTTTATTCTGCGGCCCGCCCATCCTGGAGGAGGGCGTGCTGGCCCGCCGTTTTGAAGGCTATTGCCAGGCGCTGGCGGAATTTTCCGTGCCGGTGAGGATGGAAAACGTATACCAGCGGGAAATCGGCATCGAGCAGGGGACGGCCCTGGGCCGGGAATTGGCCGGGCGCCATGGCTATACCGCCATTTTTGCCACCGCCGATATTCTGGCTGCCGGGCTCATCTCGGGCCTTGCAGAGGCGGGCAGGAGGGTGCCGGAGGATATATCCATCGTAGGCTTTGACGATTTGAACATCGCCCGCCTCACCAGCCCGCAGCTTACCACCGTCCACCAGGATGTGGTGGAGAAGGGCGTTATCGCCGCCAGGATGCTTATTGACGCGCTGCAGGGCCGGAACAACGCCGCGCCCCGCAGCGTGGTGCTGCCGGTGCGCCTTGTATCCCGCCAGTCGGTGCGGACCCTCAATGATGAACGCTTACGGAGATCTCATGCAAAAAGAACTGCTGGACATCATTTTCGCGGCCGGAGAAAAAATGGTGGGCTTTGACCGGCCCCGGGTGTATCAAAAAGAAGGCTATGCCAATTTCGTGACCCAGGCCGGCTTGGAGGTGCAGGCCTTTTTAATGGAAGAGCTTCAAAAGGCCGCGCCCGGAGCCGCTGCGCTTTGACCCAAAGGCGCCGGTGCCGGCGGCCAATCCCCTGTGCTTTGCGCAGGCTGAGGAGATTGTAAAGAGCGTCCTTCGCGGGTAGGCTCACAATGTTTCCCGCTCGTTTTCCTTGGGATAGATCACTTTTACATTTGCTTTAGCAAAAGCCTCCAGCCATTCATTTGATGGTTTTTCGTTTGTAACCAGGCAGCCGATTTCATCGATGCCGCAAAAATACCGGAAGGATGTGCGGTCAAACTTCGAACTGTCGCACAGGAACACCGCCTTGCGCGCGCATTTGAGCATTTGCTTTTTAATGCACACGTCTTCCTCGTTTACGTCGGTGACACCGTTTTCCATGGAGATGGACCTGGCGGAAAAGAACAGCACATCGCATGTGAAATCAGCCACCCGCTGGCGGGCGGCCTCCCCCGTAAAGCCGCGGGCAAAGGTGTTCAGCCAGCCGCCGGTGCAGCAGATCTGCGCGCCGGGAATGTTATCCAGGCAGTCCAGGGCCAGTTGCGCGCTGTTGGTAAGGATTTTCAGGTTGCTCTTCTTGCCAAGAAAGCGCACCATGTGGGAGACGGTGCTGGTGCAGTCCAGGGAAATGTGCATATCGTCCCGGACCAGCTTGGCCGCCAGCTTGCCGATAATATTTTTCTCCGCCTTGTTTTCAAAGGTACGTATGGTATAGGGAATCTCGCTGCTTTGATGCTCGATGAGCATAGCCCCGCCATAGGTGCGCCGAAGCAGGCCCTCCTTCTCCAGCTCCGCAAAATCCCGGCGGATGGTGGATGGGCTGACGCCGTATTGCTTGGACAATTGGCTCACCAGCACCGCTTTTTTCAGCCTGAGTTCCTTCAATATGTCATCCGTGCGCTCAATATTCAGCATAAGCCTGCCTCCTGCGCTTTTGTGCGCGGAAGCAGGCTTTTTTATGCTTGTTTCCGCTCGTTTATATGGTATCACAAGCGGCTTTTCCTGTAAACCAAGCGGACGGGGGCTGTATGAATTTACCAGCAGGTTTGTACTGCTTTATTTTCTGGCGTCGATGATATGAATCAGCCGGCTTTTGTTGTAGGTATAGGAGCTTAACTGCCGGTAGTCCGAATCCAGGGTATGGGTGGCGATGCGTATGTTTTCCGGGGCCGGGGGAGACCCTACCTCCACAATGAACAGGGAGTGGGAAAAGCGGTATCCGTCGGGGCTCAATTGGATCACGTCAGCGATCATGGCCTGATCCAGCGGCAGTTCCTGGCCGTACGGCCCGGCGCCTTTGTTTCTTACAAGGAAGTTGTACAAAAACGGGACCCCCGTCCATGCGGGGGCCCGGTTGTTCAGGGAGATAAAATACCATCCCGTCACAGGGGTATAATTCATCACGCCGCATCCGGCGTAGATGCATTGGGAATTGAAGTTGGTGCAGTCCCCGCCGATGTTTTCAAAATCATAAAACCGCGGATTCCGGCGGTAAGCCCATTCGTGGGCGTAGGCGACGGCCTTTTCCCTGTTGTACAGCATGGCATGGCCTCCCATCGGAGGATTTGCCACAGTCTATGATAAGCTATGCCCGGATATACAATTCCCCTTTGGCATCCACATCCACGGTGAGCGCCTGCCCGGCATGCACATCCCCCTGGATGAGCCTGCGGGCCACCAGGGTTTCCACCCGGCTTTGCAAAAAGCGCTTCAGCGGCCGGGCGCCATATACGGGGTCAAAGCCCTGCTGGATCACCGCGTCCTTGGCCGCCTGGGTCAAGGCGATGGTGATCTGCCTGTCCTCCAGCCGCTTTTGCAGGCTGGCTACAAGCAGCGTGACGATTTGCCCGATCTCTTCCCTGGTAAGGGGCTTATAGAACACGATCTCGTCGATGCGGTTCAAGAATTCCGGGCGGAACTGCATCCGAAGCAGCGTCTCCACACGCCGGCGGGCCTCCTCGGAAATCTGCCCGCTGCCGTTGATGCCCTCCAGGATGTCGGAAGAGCCCAGGTTGCTGGTCATGATGAGGATGGTATTTTTGAAATCCACCGTCCGGCCCTGGGAATCGGTGATGCGCCCGTCGTCCAGCACCTGCAAAAGTACGTTGAACACTTCGGGATGGGCTTTTTCGATCTCATCAAAAAGCACCACGGAATAGGGCTTGCGGCGCACGGCCTCGGTCAGTTGCCCGCCCTCGTCGTAGCCCACGTAGCCCGGAGGCGCGCCGATCAGGCGGGATACGGAGAACTTCTCCACATATTCCGACATGTCGATGCGGATCAGGTTCTTTTCCTCGTCGAACAGCGCCTGGGCCAGCGCCTTGGCCAATTCCGTCTTGCCCACGCCCGTGGGGCCCAGGAACAGGAAGGAGCCAATGGGCCGGTTGGGATCGGCAATGCCCGCCCGGCTGCGGAGGATGGCCTCCGAAACCTTCTGCACCGCTTCCTCCTGGCCGATCACGCGCTGGTGCAAAATGTCGGGCAAATGCAGAAGCTTCTCCCGCTCGCCCTCCACCAGCTTTTGCACGGGGATACCCGTCCAGCGGGCCACGATGCGGGCGATCTCCTCCTCGGTGACCTTGTCGCGCAGCAGGCTCTGGCCTGTTTTGTTCCTTTCGGCAACGGCCTCCTCTTCCCTGAGCTCCTTTTGCAGCCGGGGCAGCTCGCCGTATTTCAGCTCGGCAGCCCTGTTCAAATCATAATTCCGCTCGGCCTTCTCGATTTCGGCCCCCAGGCGCTCAATATCCTCCCGCAGCTTCTGCACTTTGGAGATAGCAGCCTTTTCATTGTCCCATTGGGCTTTCAGCCGGGCAAATTCCTCTCTCTGGTCGGAAAGCTCCTTCTGCAGGTGAAGCAGCCGCTCCCGGGAAAGGTTATCTTCCTCCGCTTCCTTTTTCAGGGCCGCCTCTTCGATTTCCATCTGCATGATCTTGCGGGAGATTTCATCCAGCTCCACCGGCAGGCTGTCGATTTCCGTGCGGATCATGGCGCAGGCCTCGTCGATCAGGTCAATGGCCTTGTCGGGCAGGAACCGGTCGGTGATATAGCGGTTGGACAGCGTGGCGGC
>JAEWWY010000120.1 GCA_023458835.1 Bacillota bacterium | reverse complement strand
GCTATGCACGTTTGCGAACAGTTCTTCTTCCATTGCTTTTCTGTCCATTCTATGCTGTTTTATCATACGTCATACGTTTGATGTCTTATTATACCATCCGTCCCTCTGCCGCGCAAGGGATGATTTTTTCCCACTGCGCTGGAAATAGACAGATGGCGTCAGAGCAGGCGGGCGATAATAGCCCCTGCGGCGCGGTTTGTTTATTCACTTCATGGACGGAACACATGACAGTTGGCAGGGTTGGATTCACTTGCAGAGCATTGCTCATAGACGCATCAAAGCTTTGAATTGGCATGAATCATCAGATTTAAGCTGGATTTAAGGTTTCGTGCAACAGCATTTAAGAATGCCCCGCTATACTGGTATCAAGGCAGGCAAACAATGCTTCCCGTCCGATGAAGCCCAAGAGAACGGCGGAGTATCCCGCTTTCCGGTCAGATGGCTTTGATGCTTGCTGCGGCTATGCGCCGAAAATTGTTCCCAGGAAAGGCGGTCATAAAAATGAGTTTGACTGAGCTCCGGTTGGATTGTGCCAAAAAGCAGAAAAAGGGACTGCATTTCATGATAGCGTCCCTTGTGGTCTGGTCTGTCATTTTGGCCATCCATTTGACTTCCCTGCCGATTTTGACGAAAAACCTGATCACGTTTTGCAGTACGGCACCGCTCATGCCCCTGGCATACCTTTTTTCAAAACTGATAAAAGCGGATTTCCAGAACAAGGAAAACCCGCTGACCAATCTGGGGATTTTATTCTCCGCCAACCAAATGCTGTATCTGCTCATTGCCATGTGGGTATACCCCACGGTACCGGATAAAATGCTTATGGTCATTGCCATGATCTTCGGCGCGCATTTATTGCCCTATAGCTGGCTTTACAAATCCAGATCATACATGCTGTGGGCGATTCTCATACCGCCTTTCTCGCTGGCTGCCGGCAGCTATTTTGAGCCGTATGTTCTTGCCGCCATGATGATGATGATCGTGGTTCTCTTCAGCATATGTCTTATATTTGAAAACCGCCGGATAGCCTAGCGGAAGAGCACATGGAATGAGGAAAGGCGGAGCATGACCATGCCGACCCCACCGGCGCATGTAAGCTTTGGCGCAATATCATGTGAATGAAGCATCACGGTTCCAGCGGCAGATACATGTAGTAATCGTCCCGGTAGGTGCCGTCGGCCAGCCTCCGCTCATGGTACTTGCGGCCGCCCACCAAAAAGCCCAGGCTCATATACAATTTCAGCGCCGGAAGGTTTCCGGTATCCACTTCCAGCTCCAGGTGGGAAAGGCCACGCCCCTTTCCCCAGGCGATCAAAGCGTTCATCATTTTTCTTCCGATGCCAAGGCCGCATACGGCTTGACGCAAAGCGATGCCCACCATAGCCTTGTGGCGAAAACGCCTCCGGGCATAGCAGGAGGCCTGGCAGGAACCCATGATTTCTCCATCCACCACGCATATTAAAAACAGGGCGGTTTCCGACGCTTTCTGCCCGGCCAGGAACTCCTGCTCCTTTTCCAGGGTCATTTCAAACTCGCCCGGCTCCCGGGACAAAAAAACCGTCTCGGTATCCAGCGCGTTCACCAGGCCGATCATGCTTTGCGCATCCCCGGGCTCGGGATTGCGCAGCACCACCTGTTTTCCTTGAACTTCAAATTTCTCATAATATATGGCCATAAAGCACCGCTCCCTTACGTTTGTATTCCGCGTACCAAATTATTGAACATATGTTCTTCCATCACTCCAGGCGTATCGGCATTTGGCGCTCCGGATCAGGCTTCCCATCCTCCCCTGTGATCACCAGCAAAACTGCACCGGCCAGGGGTGAAAGCTCCGCCTCCCAATCTGTATCCCGCAAGTTCGCGCGCTCCTCCGTTTTGCCGGGCCGGCTGCCCCAAGAGAGAAATCAGGCAAGAAATATGTTTTTTGCAAAAATCATGTAATGTTTTCGGTGCTTCAAGACATATACGAGTTGCCGGGCATTCCTGGAAGCCGCCGGGCGGATACCGCCGCGCCGCTTCATGCGCGCAGTGAAATGGCTGTCCCGGATAGTATAACATACTTTTCCGCCATGTGAATGGGTGCCCGTGAACAGACATGAAGGCCAGGAGAAAGAAATGAAAAAAAGCATGCGGACTTTGATCACGACACTGCTGGGCTGCCTCATGATTTCCTTGCCGTTAGGAGCGGCGGGAGAATCATCCCCGCCTCCGGGGAAAACGCTCGTCCTTTCCCTGGTGGGGGACTGCACCATCGGCGAGCAGGAGGAATACCGGGGCTATGGTTACTCCTTTACCGGACGGATGAAAAAGCTGGGCATGGAATACCCCTTTTCGCATGTGGCTGAGCTTTTTACGGCGGATGATATCACCCTGGCCAATTGTGAAGGCGTCTTTACCAAGCGCAGGCAGCACGAGGACAAGCGCACAAACCTGCGCGCCACCCCGGAATGGGCGCAGGTTTTTTCCCTGGGCGGCGTGGATGTGGTGAACATCTCCAACAACCATGCCTATGACTACTTCCCCCGGGGCCGCGTGGATACCAAGAATGCCCTCACGGCGGTGGATGTAGGGTTTTTTGGGGATGGGGAGCTGTGGGTTGGTGAGGTGAAGGGAATCAAGATCGGCATGACCGGTTACACCTACCCCCACCGGGAAGATATCTCCCGCCAGGTAAAGGATATCAAAACGCTGCGGGAAATGGGATGCGGCCTGGTGATCGTCAGCATGCACTGGGGCAAGGAGCTGAACCCTGACCCCACGGGAGAACAATTGAAGCTGGGCCCCGCGCTCATCGATGCCGGCGCGGACATCGTATACGGCCACGGCCCACACGTGCTCCAGCCTATCCAAATTTACAAGGGCAAGCCCATCTTTTACAGCCTGGCCAACTTCGTCTTTGGCGCGGACCCCAATCCCAAGGATTCGGACACGGCGGTGATTTCCCTGACGTATGATCTGTCCTCAGGGGAAGCGGTGCCGGCAAGGCTGGAGGCCATCCCCATGCGCATGCACAAGAACAAGGATTACTGTCCTTACGCCTATACCAAGGAGGAAGATCAAACCCGGGTGTGGGACAAGCTTGTTTTTTCCGAAAAGGCATCCGTCTCCTCCGGGCTGCCCGCCGGCTTTGCCCAAACAGGGATAGCCGTGCTTCTCCCCGGCTTTGAATAAGCCGGAAAAGTAAAACAGCAAATTTTGCTTTGTTACAGGAAATAGGTAAGGTTGTATGAGCTTCCGACATATATCAGGTGCAAGGGGCCTTTGATAACTTGCGCAAGATTATGAAAGAAGCTTTTTGGTGCGCATCGTCAAAGCCTCAGGGTGCCGGAAGCTTGTATCCATTGCCGTCCTCTTTTTCCCGTCATATCTGCAGCAATATCTGCGGCCAATGCGGCTGCCCGGTATGTATCCATTGACGGATTACATGAAGAAACAGAATCCGGCTGGCATGAAACCTGTGAGGCGCATGGGCGGACTATCACTATAGAGATAAGCAATATTGAGATTCCGATGGTTGAGCGTATTCCGG
>JAEWWY010000119.1 GCA_023458835.1 Bacillota bacterium | reverse complement strand
GGCCGAACTTTTCAGCAGTTTCCGGAAAGCGCTGCACGCAGCCTGCATACCAGATGGTGCCGCTGGTGATATAGGCGATGCGGTTGGTGGCAAACATCTCATAGCCCATATCGTCATTGCCGCTGATAGAAAGCTCGGGATCAATCAAACCATCGTTCAAAAGGTCTGCCAACCGCTGGGCATAGGTTTCCACATACCCGCCGGGCTTGTCAAACTGCAGAATCTCAGAATCGTTGCGGTTCATGGCCCACTGGAGTTCCACAGGGCCTACTTCCACCATCTGCGTTCCAAACCCCACATAGGCCAGCGGGTGGGCGGAATTGTACATGTAGTAGGGCACCACATCGGGCATGGCGGCCTTGATGGCTTTCATATCCTCGACCCATTCGGTCCAGGTGGCAGGGGCGTCCAGCCCCAGCTTCTCAATGATTTCCTTGTTATAGAACAGGCCGCCGGAACGGTTGCACAGCGGAACCTTAAAGATGCCGTCCAGGTTGGGATCGTATACGATATCGTAGCAAAGCTTGTCCAGCCGTTCGATGCCGGGCATATCGGAAAGATCCCTGTACTTCCCAAGCTCTATATACTGCTGGGTTTGAGGTCCGATAACGATGTCGGGGTCATCGCCGGAGGCATACTTGACTTGCAGCGTGGACGACTCCTTCTGCAGTTCCTGTTCGATGGTAATGTTGGGATACTTTTCCCTGATCCCGGCAATGAATCCATCGAAAATGCCCACCATTTCCGCCAGGTGATGGTAAATAAGGATGTTGCCGGTGACTTCCGTGTTGACAGCGCCGCTTGCCAAGGCCCCCGTATATGCCGGCATCAGCATGAGGCATACCAAAAGTAATCCCACCGCGCGTTTCAACAAAGTGACCCCTCCTCCAAAATAAAGTTTTTGGGCAACGTACACACGTACATTCAACCTATGATTATATGATACGATATTCTATTTGAAATGAAATACCCAAAACTTCCTCTCAAGGTTCGAAATTTTCATGCGAAATAAATGAATGAAAGATTTGTTACAAACAAAAAGAAGCTGCAATGACGCAGCGCTGCCGGAAAGCATATCGCTTCCCGGCAGTTTCTTCCTATTTCGTCCGGAGAGGGTGCAGGATTTTCCCCTTTCCTTGGAGAACCTGCGGGAAGAATCATCCCGCAAAGGAGCGTTGTGTATGCCCCATCCTGGTCCTATCCTTGTGACCGGCGTGAATGGCTTTTGCGCCTCCCGGCTGTACAGGTTTTTGAAGGAAAAGGAAGCGATGCTGGGCCTTAGCCACCGTGATCTGGATATCACGGACCTGGACGCCTGTTTTCATATGGTTTCGGATAGAAAGCCCCGGGCCGTGATCCACAGCGCGGCCATCTCCAGGATGGATGAATGCGAAAGGGACCCGGACCTTTCCTTCCGGGTGAACGTGCTGGGCCCCGAGAACCTGGCCAAGGCCTGTGCGCATGCCGGCATCCGGCTGATCCACTTCAGCACCGACCAGGTGTACAACGGCTCCAGGGCGGCCGGGCCCCACAGGGAAACCTGCGCCCTCTCCCCCCATAATGTATACGGAAAGCATAAAAAAGAGGCGGAGGAGCGCATCGCAAAGGAAACCGGCGATTACGCAGCCATCCGCCTGACCTGGATGTATGATTTTCCCGTGCGGAACATATTTACCAGCCAGAACCTGCTGACCATATGCCAGCGGGCCCTTTATACGGGCACGCCCCTCACCCTTTCCAGCAACAGCGGCCGCGGGATCACCTATGTTCACGAGGTGATTGAAAACATACCGGCCCTGCTTGATGCCCCTTCCGGCGTCTACAACTTTGGAAGCTGCTCCGATATGAGCACGTATGAGGCGGCCAGCCTGATTTTCACCCTGCTGGGTGCCAAGGGCCGTATTCCCGAACTGCTTCGCCCGGAAAACGAAGAAGCCGGCAAATACCCGGACCTGCGCATGGACTGCGGCAAGGCCGCCGCCCATCATATGCTGTTTTCCACCACGGAGGATGGCATCGAAAAAGCGTTCCGGGAATACGGGTTATAACGCCGGCGGCGCCTACTTTGCCTGACTGCCCAGCTTTTCATACATATCCTTGAAGATGGGATTGCGGTGTATCCCTGTCGCCACCCGGATAAGATGCCGCTCAGGGTTCCGGCCCCAGAAGCTTTCCTCCGCCAAAAGCGGGCTGGGCTCCAGCACTGTGGGCACCCATTCGGGATTCACCAGACAGCCGATAACGGCTACATCCCATATCTCCTTGGCCCAGGCAAAGTGGTCCGTGCTATAGGCGGCGAAAAGCTCCACCAGCGCGTCGCACAAGGGGTTTTTCCCGCCGATATACGCCTTAAGCTCCGGCACGGTGGCCAAAAGGTGGGAGGCCACGCCCATGCAGGGAACCAGTATGAAGGGCACGCCGGAATCCAGCACCACCCTTGCGGCGGGAACATCCTGGGTCAAATTGAACTCCCGGGCGGTAGGATAGGATAAAGGCTGGCCGCCCAGCCAGACGACTACGATCTTTTTCACAAGCTCCGGCTCCATCAAAAGCGCGGAGGCCACATTGGTAATGGCTCCGATAGCTGCCACGTACAAGGGATCTCCGTCGGGCCTTGCCATGGCGCGGTGCACAAGGTCCTGCGCGGCGGGGCTTGATACAGGCGTATCCCCGTCCGGCAAATAGCTTTCGGAGCCTTTGAACACAAAGTTTTCCGGGCTGCGGCCCATTTTTATAAGCAGCCTTACGATTTCATCATAGCTTTTCTCCATACCGTCCCTGGGCCCGCTGGAGCGGTCGTTGTGAAAAGGCGCGGCATATACGGCCTGCACGTCAAGGCGTTCGGGGGATAAAAGGCTGTAAGCCAGGGCGAATTGATCATCCACCTCATTGTAGGTATCGGTATCCAGCACCATGGAAAGCTTGCCCTCCGCGGGCAGAGACAGCCTGTCCAAGAGCACGTCCAGGGGCAGCTTGGGCCATTGCATCAGAAGTTCCCCTTTCATAAATAACGGTAAGGTTGCCGGGCATGATGCCATTATACATCATCCCGGCATTCATTTTCATCCCCTTCACTCGACAAAGCAAGGGCTTGCAATAGAATAATAGCCGTCAGCTTGTTTTACATCCAATAAAAAAAGCGTTGGGTGGGTACGCATTGGAGAAGCGGCGCGCTGTCGGCATGGCCGTCCGTTGCCTGAACAACGTCGTCATGCGGCGGTTTGACAGCAACAGGCCTGATAAAGAGGTCTTGGAAAGAATCACCAACGCCAACCGCTGGGTAATCGGCTTTCTTGTGGATTAGCAGGAGAGCGGGAAGGACGTATATCAGAAGGCCCTGGAGCTTTCGGCAAAAATGCGGGCCTATGCAGAGGGCGTGGAGCGTGAGATCGCCGCCGGCTTCACCGAAGAAGAGCTGGATACGCTGCTTTCGTATATCGGCCGCATCAAAAGAAACCTGGGAGAAAAGTAAAAGCGGAGGAAATCACCCTATGCTCAAAAAGCTGATGCAATCCTGCCTGTATATCAATATGGTGATCGTGCTCCTCTTCGGCTCCCAGATCATCATCTCCTCCAGGGGCCTTGCGGGGGATGTGCGCCTTGCGGATGTGGATTTTGCCTATGAAGAAGGCAAGCCGGTCCTGCGGGATGTCACCGTGTATGCGCCGCCCCGGCAAAAGGTGGCCTTTGTAGGTGCCACCGGCGCGGGAAAGACCACCATTACCAGCCTGATCAACCGCTTCTATGATATTGCCGACGGCAAGATCCGCTATGACGGCATCAATATCAACAAAATCAAAAAGGCGGACCTCCGCCGCTCCCTGGGCATTGTGCTCCAGCATGGACAAGCTGATGGAGGACCGCACCGTGTTTGTTATCGCCCACAGGCTCTCCACTGTCCGGAACGCGGATGTGATCATGATCCTTCAGCACGGGCAGATCATAGAGCGGGGCAGCCATGAAAAGCTGATCGCCGAAAGGGGCACCTATTACCAATTGTACACCGGCGCCTTCGAGCTGGAATGACAGCGCCCAAGCCATTGCACCCCGTTTGATTTCCTTCTCCATATGCTCGCCCTTCATGGTATAATAAAGAAAATGACAGGGCGGTGTCATGATGGATATCAAAGGCTTTCTTCCCGTTTTGGTGCCCGGCATTTTGATGCAGTTTCTGATACAGGCTTATTTCATCAGGCATTGCTGGGAAAACAAGGGTATTTCCCGCGCGGCCAAAATCATATATATCATCGCCATTGCGGTATTCAACATCCTGGCCGCGGCGGCGTATCTGTTTTTGACCCGTATAAAGGATGCGGAGCCGCAGGGCGGGACGGCGGATGCCCCCAACGACAGCTCTGTCCGCCAGGGCGTGTTTGTGCTGCTGATCATGGCATACGAAGTCTTTTCCCTGCGCCTCCTCTTCATGGGCGTGGCAGCCGGCCATTCTCCTGTCATTGCCTGGCTGCTTTCCGCCTGCTTTGTGCTGTTGATCGTGCATGGGCTGGCGGATAGAAAGCTCCCCAAGCCCTTGTATAATCTGCTGCCTGTAGCGCAGATCGCGCTAGTCCTGGCTGTGGACTATCTCGATCATACGGGGAGCGGCCAGTTTCTCGTCCTGGCCGTCATGGCGGGGATCGTCAATGCGTTTCCCCCAAAGCGCTCCAAGATTTACGCCGCATCCATGCTGGCGTCCTATATCGCCCTGAACATATGGAAGGTGGCCTTCCTCCCCGCCCTCTCGCCCGATGATATCATCAGCTACATTTATGTAAACCTGCTGGTATATGTGATGGTGTTCCTCTCCTTCTACATGCTCAAAAAGCAGCTTTTTCTAAACACGCAGCTTTCGGCCGCGCTGAAAACATTGAGGGAGCAGTCTCTTCAATTGGAGGAAATGGCCACCCTGGCCGAAAGGAGCAGGATCACGGGGGCGATACATGATACCGTCGGCCATACGCTGACCAGTGCGGTCATTGCCCTGGAAGCGGGAGAAAAGCTGCTGGACCGGGGCGATCCTTCCGCCAGGGAGAAATTTTCCCTGGCCAGGGAGCAGGTAAGGCGCGGGCTTCAGGACATCCGCCATTCGGTGAAAACCATCCAGGCCGGCGGGGAACAACAGTTTCTGCCCGCGCTGGACCGAATGCTTCAAGAAGTCCGCAGGAATACGGGCCTTGCCGTAAACGCCATTGCCGACATTCAAAGCAGCCTTTTGCCCATCCAGCAAAATGTATTGTTGCGGGCCATACAGGAATGTGCCACCAACAGCATAAAGCATGGGCAGGGCACGGAGGCAGACCTGCTTTTGCAGGAGCACAATAACGCCATTCACATGACCTTTTCCGATAACGGCCAGGGTACGGACCAGGTTGTGTTCGGGTTCGGCCTTGCCAATATGGCAAAAAGGGTGGAAGGCATCGGCGGCGTCCTGCGTGCGGAAAGTGCCAAGGGGGAAGGGTTCACCGTGAACATCGTTCTTCCGGCCGGCCAAACGATGGGAGGCGATTTGCCATGAGCATCATACGCGTCCTGCTGGCAGACGACCAGACCATCATCCGGGAAGGGCTCAGGGCCCTGCTCCAGGCCCATACAGGCCTTGTGGTGGTTGGGGAAGCCGGCAATGGCAAGGATGCCCTGGAGCAGGCAAAGCGCTTAAAGCCCCACGTGGTCCTGATGGATATCCGCATGCCGGAAATGGACGGCGTGGAGGCGACGCGGCTGATCAAGCGGGATCTTCCCGATACCGTCGTCATCGTACTGACCACCTTTGACGACGATGAATACATCATCAATGCCATGACCTACGGCGCGTCGGGCTACCTGCTCAAGGACATCGGCAGTGAGAAGCTGGTAGAGGCCATTTACGACGGGCTGAAGGGCAGCATCATCCTGCCCGGCAGGATCGCGGCCAAGATCACCTCCCGGCTTGCGCAAAGCGCGGCGCCGAACGTTCAGGCGGAAGATTTCACCCAGCGGGAGATGGAGATCGCCCGCCTGATGGCATCAGGCAAAAGCAACGGGGAAATCGCGCAGGCGCTGTACCTGACCGTGGGAACAGTAAAAAATTATGTCAGCCAAATCTACATGAAGCTGAATGTGAGCGACCGGGCCAACGCCGTGATCGCTTTTAAGAAAATGGGCTTTTAATGACTCCCCATATGACTCCAGTCACTTCCCATATGACCGGCTGAATGGTTATCATCATGTTGTACCGAAAAGGAGGTATGCATGATGAACGGATTGGAACTGACCACGGAAATGATCCTGCTGCTTGCGCCCCTTGTGGCTATCCAGCTAGGGCTTGCCGTCTACTGCGCATGGAAAATTTTCAGGGAAGGCGTGCAAAACCTGAACAAAGGGCTGTGGCTTGTGATCTGTGTGTTTGTCAACCTGCTGGGGCCGATGCTGTTTTTGATCATCGGCAGAAAGAAGGCTTGCTGATGATCACCGTCAGAAGCCTGAAAAAGAGCTTTCGTTCCTTTGAGGCGTTAAAGGGCATTGACCTGAATGTGAAAAACGGCGAGATATACGGCTTCATCGGCCACAACGGCGCGGGGAAATCCACCGCCATGAACATACTGTCGGGGCTTTCCCGGCCAAGCGGCGGCACGTGCGTGGTGAACGGGAGGGATGTGTTAAAAACCGCCCATCCCAGCGACCTGAACATTGGTTACCTCCCGGAGGATCCCAGGTTCTACCCCTGGCTCACCGCAAAGGAAACGCTGGAATACCTGGGCAGCAGCGGTAAGCGCACCGTTGCAAAAGAACGTGTTCAGGAAATGCTTCGCTGGGCAGGCCTTGCGGACGCGGCAAACCGCCGGACAGGCGGATTTTCCAGGGGCATGAAGCAACGGCTGGGGATCGCCGCCGCCATGATCCACGATCCCGCCTTGCTGATTCTGGACGAGCCTTCCTCCGCGCTGGATCCCGAGGGCCGCAGCGGCGTGCTGCGCCTGATGAGGGATTTGAAGCAGATGGGCAAAACAGTATTCTTCTCCACTCATATCCTGAACGATGTGGAGCGTGTATGTGATACGGTGGGCATCATCGCCGCCGGCAAAATGATTGTGGAAAAGCCCCTTCAGCAAATTCAAAGGGATCACATTCTGCCCGTCTATGATATTGAGCCTTCCTTTCCCTTAAACGGGGAGAAAGCAAAAAGGCTGCGCGCACTTCATGGCGTAACAGATGTCCAAATCAAGGAGGGTCTGGTCACTGTCACCGCAAGGGACGCAGACGTCCTTTCCAAACAGCTCATGGCCTTTTTTGCGGCCGAGGATATCCCGGTCAAATCCCTTACGCTGCACAAGCACACGCTGGAGGATATTTTTTTGAAGGAGGTGAACGGCCTTGATGCGTGAATTGGCAAAAGAAATGCGCTACGGCCTGCGCAACTCAAGGTTCCTGATCCTGGCGGCAGGCTTTCTGTTTTTTGCCATGCTGACCCCGGTGATGATGAAGCTGGTGGTTCCCTCCGTTATGCAGAGCCAGATGCCGGGCCTAACGCCCGAAGTCATCCGGCAGATGTTTCAAATGACACAAGCCCAGTGCATCCAAAGCTATATGGGCGACATGTTTGAAATTGGCTCCGTGATCGTGGCCTTCACCTTATGCGGCCTGATTGCGCAAGAAATCAGGGACAATACGCTGGTATTGCCCCTGTGCTCGGGCAAGCGGTTTTTAAAGATTGCCGGCGCAAAGCTGCACGTGTTTGGCGCGGCGCTGGTAACGATCATGACAGCGGCGCTGGCCATGGATTATGCGTACGCGGGGCTTTTGTTCTCCTTTGATGTCGGGTTCCTGCCCATTTTACGGGGCGGGCTTTTGCAGGGCATCTATATGGTGTTCCTGGTTGCCAATTTGCTTATGTGGGGAGCGGTGATCAAGAAACCCATCGCCGCCGGGTTTGCCACGCTGGCCGTCGCCTATGGCACAAGCTATCTTGGAAGCCTGCTGGGCATCTCCGCCTATTTGCCCTTCGGCCTTTTGGACGCCGCCATGCATTTGAGCGATGCACCGGGCCCCGCCATAG
>JAEWWY010000118.1 GCA_023458835.1 Bacillota bacterium | reverse complement strand
CATCGTTATCGGCATGCGGATGATGGGCGCCATGCTCATTTCCAGCCTGGTGATTTTTCCTGCGCTCACCTCCATGCGGGTGTGCAAAAGCTTCCGGAGCGTAGTCATCACATCCGGCCTTATGTCGGTGGTGTGCTTCTTTATTGGCATTTTCCTTTCCTTTGTGTATTCCATTCCCGCCGGGGCAGGCGTGGTGGCTGTGAATCTGGCTTCATTCTGCCTGTTTGCCCTGCTGGGCAAGCTGATCAAAAGAGCATGAGGGGGGCGTATATGAAAAAGGTACTGGCATGTATGCTGCTGGCTTGCGTATGGCTGCTGGCCGGGTGTCAAACCCAGGCGGCTGTTGTGGCGCCTCAAACTGCCGCGCCGGAGCTTTCGGTGGTGGAAATCACGGAAAAGATGTTCATTGCCCAATGCAACGACGTATACCTGAACCCGGATGATTATCAGGGGAAGGCCGTCAGGCTGGAAGGCATATACGAGGGCTATATGGATGAAGAAAGCGGGAGGACGTATCATTACATCATACGCTATGGCCCCGGCTGCTGCGGATACGACGGTTCGGCGGGCTTTGAGTTTTTGTTTGACGGGGAGATACCAAAGCTCAATGACTGGATCGAGGTGGTTGGCACGGTGGAAAAGGTGAAGGAAAACGACGCGGAATATGTGGTGCTGCAGGCATCCAAAGTCACCGTGCTTGACGTACGCGGCGCGGAGTTTGTAAGCAACTGAATTTCCTTTCATGGTTATGGATGGAATCAGCCGGTTTCCTTTCCGGGATTGCAAATATACCCTGTTTATGGTATATATGCAGCAGTTGGATTTTGAAAAAACAAGGCTTACGGAAGGAAACTGCTGTCATGGAACTGCACGAAAGCATATTGCTTTGGAGCACCCACCCGCGCTTTGACGAAAAAACAAGGGAAGAGGTCCGGCTGGCCTGCCTGGACGAGCAGGAGGCGCTGAGCCGCTTTGGCAGGGAGCTCTCCTTTGGCACGGGCGGGCTTCGCGGCGTGCTGGGCGCCGGCGCCAACCGCATGAACCGCTACACGGTGGCCAAAGCCACGCAAGGGCTGGCGGATTACTTGCTGTCACGGGATGCGCGCAGGGTTGCCATCGCCTATGATTCAAGAATCGGTTCCAAAGAGTTCGCGTCTGTTGCGGCGGGAGTGCTTGGACATAACGGCCTGCAAGCCTATGTATACGGTCAGTTGATGCCCACGCCCATGCTATCCTTTGCTGTACGGGAGCTCTCCTGCGACGCCGGCATCGTGATCACCGCCAGCCACAACCCGGCGGAATATAACGGTTACAAGGTATACGGGGCAGACGGCTGCCAAATAACAGATGAGGCCGCCGCAAAAATCACGGAAGCGATCGAGCGGGTGGCCTATGAAAGCCTTGGGTGGCTGGAGGAAGAAAAGGCCAGGGCGGAGGGCCTTTGGATGGATGTTCCGTCCAGCGTGATTGACGCGTTTATCGAAAAAACGCTGTCGTTAAGGAGCGGCTCCCCGGCCCATGACATCAAATTGGTTTACACGCCCCTTCATGGCACAGGTTTGATGCCTTGCCGCCGGGTGTTTGCCCGGATGGAGGGCGTTCAATGTATTGAGGTAGAGGCCCAATGTGTGCCGGATGGGCATTTTCCCACCTGCCCAAAGCCCAACCCGGAGCTGAACGAGGCGCTGGCCCTGGGCCTGGCCGCTGCCCGGAGGGAGGGCGCCGATATACTGATTGCCACCGACCCGGATTGCGACCGCGTGGGCGTGGCTGCAAAGGACAGCGCGGGGGAATATCACATCCTTACGGGGAATGAGGTAGGCCTCCTTCTGCTGGAGCATATCCTGCAGTCGCGCAAGGCGGCGGGCACCTTGCCCGGGCAAGGCATCGTGATCAAAACCATCGTGACCTCCGATCTGGCGTTTGAGATTGCGAAAGCGTACGGCGTTCAGGTACTGGAGGTGCTTACCGGGTTCAAATATATCGGCGAAGCCATGGGCCGCCTGGAGCGGCGCGGAGAAGAGCATAAGTTCATCTTTGGCTTTGAGGAAAGCTGCGGATACCTAGCCGGCACCCATGTACGGGACAAGGATGGCGTGATGGCGGCCATGCTGGCGGCGGAAATGGCCCAGGCCGCCAAAGCGGAAGGCCTGACGCTATGGGATAAGGTGCTTGGGATGTATGATACCTACGGCATCATGGTAAACAGGCTGCTGAACTTTGATATGCAGGGAGCGGAACCCATGCGGGTGATGGGGGAAACAATGCGGCGGCTTCGGAGCGCCCCTCCCGCGCTGCTGGGGGAAGCGCCCATCACCGTCATCAAGGATTACCTGCCGGGGCTTGACGGGCTTCCGTCCAGCGATGTGCTTTCTTATGAAAACGCGGATGGGTGTAAGGCAATCATCCGCCCCTCCGGGACGGAGCCGAAGGTAAAGGTATATCTTTCCGTGCGGCAGGGCAATGGGGTAAAGGCCGGGCAGTTGATGGATACGATGGTGCGGCAGATCCAGGCGTGGCTGGAGGATTTATGATCTATTATCAGAACGAATTTGTATTGATCCGTTCCATAGAGGAAAGCGATATTCCGCTGATGGAGGAAGGCTTCCGGCTGCAGGGCTGGCATAAGCCTGCAGCGCAGTTTGCTTCCTATTATTCTCAGCAGCGGGACGGGACGCGGCTCGTGTTCACCGCCTGGGCCGGGAGTGATTTCGCGGGCTATGTGACGCTTTTGCCCGCGCCTTCTTCAGGCCCGTTTGCGGGGAAGGGGATCCCCGAAATCAGCGATTTCAATGTGCTGATGAAATACCAATGGCGGGGTATCGGAGGCCTTTTGATGGATGCGGCTGAAAAGGCCGCATCGGCCCTTCATGATACCGTGTCCCTTGGCGTAGGGCTCCACCAAGGCTATGGCACGGCCCAGCGGATGTATGTGAAGCGGGGCTATGTTCCCG
>JAEWWY010000117.1 GCA_023458835.1 Bacillota bacterium | reverse complement strand
GCGCTGATGCCGGCGGCGCTTTCCACATAGGTGGTGGTGTTGGAGGTCCCCACCAGTGCGCCGATGGAGGTGGCGATGGCGTCGGAGAACAAAGCCTTGTCCATCTTGGCATGGAAGCCCTTGCCGTTTTCCATCGCCTCTTCATCTTCCTTGCTGAAGATGCCGGTGCGGCGGCCCGTGCCGATGAAGGTGCCGATTGTGTCAAATGTATCGGTAAGGCTGAAGGCGAAGATGGTGATCAGAATCAGCGGCAGCCTGGAAAGGTCGGTAAACAGGGAGCCCAGGCCCGCCTGCGTGAAGATGACGCCAAAGGTGGTAGGCAGCTTGGACCAAGCCTCGGAGAAGGATACGGATTGGGACATGGTGGTCACATTCAGGGGGATGCCAACGAGGGCCGCGGCAATGATTCCGATGAGGATAGCTCCCTTGACCTTTAAAAGCTGAAGGACAATGATGATGATAAGGCCGATCAAAAATACCCAAAGCACCGGCTGGTTCATTTTTGCCAGCTCAGGGACAGCGCCAAAGCTGATGAACTTAACGTTCAAAAGTCCAATATATGCAATAAATATGCCGATGCCGCCGCTGATGGCGTTTTGCAATCCGGAGGGGATGGCCTTGATGATATGCTTGCGCACTTTGGTGACGGTGATCAGTATGTTGATAAGTCCGCAAATGAAAACCATGGAAAGAGCCTGCTGCCAGGTGAATTGGAGGGCGCTGACAACAGTGAATGTAAAGAAAGTGTTCAAGCCCATGCCGGGAGCCTGGGCGTAAGGGACATTGGCGACAAGGCCCATGACCAGCGTTCCGACAACTGCCGAGATGATGGTTGCCAGGAATACCGCGCCCCACTCCATGCCGGATTGGGACAGATAATATGGGTTGACAGCAATGATGTACGCCATCGCACAGAACGTTGTCAACCCGGCCAGGATCTCCGTGGATACCTTTGTGCCGTTCTCCTTGAGTTTGAACACAAAAACGCCTCCCGATCTTTTCTTGCGACGCCCTATCCCGCGGCGCTTATACCCCAAGCGCCATGACAAGCTATTATAATGTCATATTTGTAAAGAAGTCAATCGTTTTTATGGATAGTCCGGAAAATGTTCGGATTTTTTCATGATTGCGTTGCAATGCATGTCGTGATAGAATATCCGGCGTGTGAAAAATCGCAAGTAGGGGACGACATGAGCACAAGCGCTTTAATGCATATGAAAAAAGACCCGGTGCTATGGATATCCGGCCTGCTGGCCGCCGTTACGGCCTTTGTTGTGCCGCCTTCCGCTACATATGTGGATTATATCGACATCCGCACCCTGGCGCTTTTGTTTTCCCTGATGGCGGTAGTGTGCGCCTTCAGCCGCAAAGGGCTGTTTGACGCCGCTGCGGGATACTTTGTGCGCCGGGCCCATACCCGCCGCGGGCTGGGGCGGATGCTGGTACTGCTTTGCTACGCAAGCGCCATGCTCATTACCAACGATGTGGCCCTGATCACCTTTGTGCCCCTTGCGTTGGTTTTGATGCGGGATGATAAACACGCCATGCTGCTGACGGTGGTTTTGCAGACTGTGGCCGCCAACCTGGGCAGCATGCTGACGCCTTTTGGGAACCCTCAAAACCTGTACCTGTATTCCGCCTATTTTATGAGCGGCAGGGATTTCTTTGATGCCGTGCTGCCCGTGGGCCTCGTTTCACTGGCTTCCGTTCTCATCTTATGTTTGATGCTGCCCAAAACGGGATTGCCCCGGCGTACGGAACCAGCGGGAATATCCTTTCGGATGGATGCTTCCGTCTATCTGCTGATTGGGCTGTTTTTGCTGTGCGTGGCGGCGGTTTTGCGGTTTGTGCCCTATCCTGCGGCGGTTATTGCCACGGTGGCTGTACTGCTGATTTTCGACAGGCAGGCGCTGAAAAAGGTGGATTACAGCCTGCTGGTCACCTTTTGCTTTTTCTTTGTGTTTGTAGGCAACCTGGGGCATATGGAAGCGGTGAAAAACCTGCTGGGAAGGCTGCTGCATGGCCGGGAGGTGCTGGCATCGGCCATCGCCAGCCAGTTTGTGAGCAATGTGCCCGCCGCCCTGATGCTCCGTGAATTTACGGACAACGGCAAAGCGCTTATCACCGGCACGAACATCGGCGGGCTGGGGACGATGATCGCCTCCATGGCCAGCCTGATCTCCTTCAAGCTGTACTGCCGTGCGGAAGGGGCGCAGGTAAAAAAGTATATGGGCGTGTTTACGTGGGTGAATTTCGGCCTGCTGGCGGTGCTGCTGATGCTGGCGGAAGCCTTTCGATAGAACAAGGATATCATAAGTCAAGACTTGCCTGTATGCCCTCCTGGGGACGGAGCCCGAAGGATCTTCCTTTCCGGGCTTTGTTTTGCTGCAAAAGCCCCTTCGGGCTTTGCCCCCGGGAGGACAGGGTGCAAAGGGAGAGCAAGCGGGAGCGGCGAACGGATGCCGGTACGCGCAGGCGGCTTTGGCAAAAAATTATTGCCTTACCCCTCTTGACATCCCCTTCCATCGCCATGTATACTATAACCAACGAAACGGGTTTCGAAAATGGAGTAGATTACTGTTGGCTACGATTTATGATCTGGCTAAGTCGCTTGGTTTAAGCGTTTCCACCACGTCCAAGGCGCTGAACGGGTATCCGGATGTCAGCGAAAAAACGCGGCAGCGCGTGCTGGCAGCCGCCCAGGCCATGCAGTTTGAGCCAAGCGTCAATGCCAGGATGCTGGTGACGAAAAGAAGCTATCTCATTGGCGTATTGTATGTGGACTTTGAAAACATGGGTCTTTCCCATCCCCACTTCAATGAGATCCTGGAACACTTCAAGCAGGAAGTGGAGGGGGCCGGATATCAGATCATGTTCCTGGGCAACAAGGTGGGGCCGAAAAAGCGGACCCTGCTGGAAAATTGCCGGTACCGGGGGCTGGACGCGGTGCTGGTAATGGCTGCGGATTATACCCATCCCCAGGTAGCGGAGCTGTTGCAGAGCAACGTCCATTGCGTGCTGGTGGACTTTGATTTTCCGGAGCGCCCGTCGGTATTGAGCGATAATCTTCAGGGGATGGAGATGCTGGTGGAATACCTGCACTCCCTGGGGCATAGAAAAATGTTGCATATGGCAGCCCCCCGCGGAACCCCTTCCGGCGAGGAGCGGTTGGCGGGCTTTGAAAAAGCGCTGGCCAGGCGGAATCTGGATTTTTCCATGGAGCAGGTGATCTTTGCAAAAGGATTTGGCTTTCGGGATGGATATGAAGCCATGGAGAGGCTGCTTGCCCATGGCCCCCACGGCACCGCGATTTTATGCAACTGCGACGCCCTGGCCAGCGGCGCCATCTACTGCCTTTCCCAGCACGGCCTTCGGGTGCCCCAGGATATTTCCGTGACCGGTTTTGACAATGTCAACGAGGACCAGATGTCTCCCTGGCGGCTGACCACCATTGCCCAGCCCAGGGCGCAGATTGGCAGCGCGGCCGCCGATATGTGCGTTTCCCTGATCGAGGGGCTTGAGGTGCTGCCCGCGGTTACGAGGCTGCCTGTCTCGTTGGTCGTCCGTTCCTCCTGCGCGCCTGTGGCCTGATATATTTTTTTCCCCTTTACGAAACCCCTTTCGGGAGGAGGACATCCCATGCTCCAGCCTGTGGCGGAAAAAAGGAACCTCTTTGGAAAACGGCTGAAACGGCAAAAGGCGCTCCAGCTCATGGTGCTCCCAGGCATGGCCTGGATGGTCGTTTTTTCTTATATCCCCATGGCTTTCCTGATATTTGCCTTCTTCCACTACGATCTTGCAAAGCCTATGACCCAGGCGCCGTTTGTGGGTGCCGCCTTCTTTCTGGAATTCCTGAAGGACCCCAGGTTCTGGCGGGTGATGCAGAATACCCTGGGCATTTCCTTCTGGAAACTGGCGGTAGGCTTTCCCTTGCCGATTCTGTTTGCATTGTTTTTGAACGAGATACGGCGCACGGGGTTCAAACGGGCGGTGCAGACCGTATCCTACCTGCCCCACTTCATCTCCTGGACCATATTCGGCGGCATCCTTCTGTCCTGGCTCAGTGAACGGGGGCTGATCAACCAATTGCTCATCGGGCTCGGGCTGCAGCGGGGGGATATCGCCTATATTGCCATGCCGCAGTATTTCTGGACTGTTTCGGTGGTCAGCGAGGTGTGGAAGGAGCTGGGCTGGAATGCCATCATCTACATTGCCGCCATCAGCGCCATCAACCCGGAACTGTACCAGGCGGCGGACATCGACGGGGCCAACCGGTACCAGAAGATGTGGCACGTGACCGTACAGGGCATACGGCCCACCATTGCCGTGCTGTTCATCCTGGCGGTGGCCGGGCTGCTGGGCTCCAACTTTGACCAGGTATTCGTATTGAAAAACACCATGAACCTCCGAGCCAGCGAGACCATTGACCTATATGTGTACAACATGGGCATCGTTACGGGGCGGTTTTCCTATTCCACCGCCGTCGCCTTGACCCGGTCGCTGTTTTCCCTGGCGCTTTTGCTCACCGCCAACTACATTACCGGCAAATTAACGGGCGAAGCCATGCTGTAAGGGAGGAGAAAGCGCATGAAACGAAAAGGACTGACAAAAAGATTCTCCCTCTTTCAGACGGTCAACGGCCTGGTGATGCTTCTGCTGTGCTTCACTACGCTGTATCCCGTTTGGTATATCCTGATCAACTCCCTGCTGGAAAGCGCCGACGCGCTGCGGGGCGCTTCCCTTTGGTGGCCCAAATCCGTCACGCTGGACAATTACTACACGGTGTTCCATAACGGCAATATCCTAAACGCCATGCTGGTATCCGTGCTGCGCACGGCGGCCGCCACCACGGTCCACGTCTTTTTCACCGCCATGGTGGCCTATCCCCTGTCCAAAGCCCATCTGATGGGCCGGAAATTCTACATGGGGTTTGGCCTTGTGACCATGCTCTTCAACGGCGGTCTGATCCCCTTCTTTCTGCTGATCCGGGCCTTGGGCATGTACGATTCCTTTCTGGTGTATGTGATTCCGGCCATGTTCTCCTACTACAACATGCTGATATTCCGCACGTTCTTCAAGGCCATGCCCGATTCCATCGAGGAATCGGCCCAGGTGGACGGCGCGGGGGATTTTCGGACCTTCCTGACCATCGTGCTGCCCAACGCCAAGGCAGTCATCGCCACCATCGCGCTGTTTGCCGGCGTATACCATTGGAACGACCAGTTCACGGGTTACCTTTTCATTAAAAAGGAAAGCCTGGTGCCCATTCAAACGCTGCTGTTCAGGGTGGTGGCGGAAAACTCCGCCGTGGCGATGCAGCAGCAGGCCCTGGGCTCCCTGGGCCGCCGCGTATCCCCCAACAGCATCAAGTTCGCCACCATGGTCATCGCCACCGCGCCTATCCTGATGGTATATCCCTTCCTGCAGCGGTACCTGGTGCAGGGGGTCATGCTGGGCGCCATCAAGGAGTGAACGGTAAACCAGGCATCAGAGGATGCCAAAATATAAAGGAGGAACCATTCATGAAACGGCTACTTTCCCTTCTCATGGCTGCCTGCCTGTGCCTTGGCCTTATTCCCGCGGCCATGGCGCAAACCGTGGAACCGGGTTGGAAAAAGGATACCTCCCCCGTGACCCTCACCTGGTTTGTGGATGCCAACTGGTACGCCAACCGCTGGACCACGCAAAACGCGGAGTACATCACCAAAAAAACAGGCGTCACCATCGACTTTGTGGTCCCCGCCGGGGAGACGAACCAGGAGCTGACGGTGATGATGGCCTCCAATACATTGCCGGATATCCTGTCCGTTGGCTTCTGGCAGTCCACCTTCAACAAGCTCTGGGAGGGCGGCTTCGTATATCCGCTCAACGAGCTGGCTGACCAGTATGACCTGTACTTCTACGACGTAGCGGGCCAGGCCACCCTTAATTGGTACAAGCAGGCGGATGGCAACACCTACTGCATGCCCAACGAAGCCTATACCGAGGACCAGATGCGGGAAACCGGCGCCACCAACGCCAACCAGACCTTCCTGGTACGCAAGGACTTGTATGAAGCCCTGGGCAGCCCGGACATGCGCACCCCCGATGGCTTCCTGAACGCGCTGCGCAAGCTGAAGGCGGAATTCCCTGAATTCAAGGGGCAGCCCATCACCCCCATGACCATTCAAAACGCCGCCGGCTACGGGCTGGGGGAATTCATACAGAATTTCCTGGCCGTGCCCTATGAAAAGGATGGCAAGGTTTATGACCGCATGACCGATCCGGCCTACATCAAGTGGCTGAAGACGCTGCGCCAGGCCTATGAAGAAGGCCTTGTCACCGCCGACATCCTCATCGCCGACACCACCGGGGAAAAGGCGAACAATGGCCGTTACTTTTGCATGCTTCAGGAATATACCGGCGTTGTGACAGCCAATACCCTGCTGAATCAGGCGGATCCGGAATCCGTGTACATCGCCGTGGACGGCCCCGCCAACGACAGCCTGGATAAGCCCACCAACTTCCCCGGCAGCATGACCGGCTGGCTGCCCGTGTTCATCTCCAAGTCCTGCAAGAACCCCGACAGGGCCATCCGCTTTATCACCTATTGGGCCAGCGAGGAAGGCCAGAGGGATTTCTTCCTGGGCGAAGAAGGCGTCACCTGGGACATGGTGGACGGCAAGGAAACCATGAAGCCCGAGGTGCTGGCCGAATACCAAAAGGACGTAGGCGCTTTCGAAGCCAAATACGGCATCATGGACACCTACTGGCAGTTGCGC
>JAEWWY010000116.1 GCA_023458835.1 Bacillota bacterium | reverse complement strand
ACCTTCACACTGGCTGTACGTGGCGCTGCTGGGCATATTCCCCAGCGCCGTAGCCTATGTCACCTGGTCCGCCGCTTTCCAAAGAGCGCCCAGGACCAGCGATGTGAGCAATTATATGTTCATCACGCCCTTCCTGAGCGGCCTGGCGGGCTTTTTGATCAACGGCGAATCGCCGGACATCTCCACGCTCCTGGGCGGCGCGGTGATCCTTTCCGGCGTAGCGCTGTTCAACTACCGGGGCATCAGGGGCGCCGCCCCTGGACCCCGTCAAAGGGATGCATCCCTTTGAAATCCCTATCCTATGGCCTTTCCACCTGATTCAAATCAATGGCGCATACCTGGGCGTTGCCATTTTCATCGGGGGCGCTGAAAAGCACCATATCCCCCCGGCGGTTGAAGGAAGGATGCTGATGGTCCGCGCCGGTTTTGGGCGCGTAGGTGGTGGCCAGGTCCTTTGCCTTGCCTGTCTTTGCGTTTAAAAGCACCACCGCGTCCTGGACGGTGACACCCAGATAGCTGGTGCGGTCGGCGCATAACCATTGTTTGTCCCGGGAGATGCAGGGGTGCAAAAGCTGCTCGCTATAGGCCGCCTGCCAGAAATGCCGCCCGTCCTTATCGCCCAGCAGGATGCGCCCGTGCAGCTTCATAAACGCCATCAGTTCGCCGTCGGCGGACCAGACCTCGTGGGTGATCCATTCGTTGGGCTGCTCCACATAATACGGGCGCGCGGCGCGGTGCCCGATATCGAACATCCAGGTGCGCTGCAGCGCGTCGCCCATGGTTTCGTGAATGTAGAAGATCAGGTTGTCGTCGGTGGGGCAGATTTGAGCGTGGCCCAGGTGGTAATCACTTTGATGGACAACCTCGCTTTTGCCCGTTTTGGGGTCCAGGATCACCAGGGCGAAGATCTTGCTGGCCAGGTGATAGCTGCAGGCGATGCGGCCGCTTTTGCTTGTGGTAAGGTGCCCCGTAACATTTCCGCCCTCGGGCAGCGCGCCAAGCTCGGTGATTTCTCCCGTATCGCAGTCAAGGCGGCAGACCACATTCCCGCGGCAGAGCACGCCGTAATTTTCAAACCTGTCCATGGCGAAACCCCTGTACTCGCTGCCGGCCATCAATTGCGCGTCGCCGGTTTCCGCATTGCATTTATACAGCCCGCCGTCGGGCAGGGGGCCATCCCCCGTCTGACGGTTGAAAAAGAAATACTTGTCGTCCACGGTGAAGTTTTCGGTGGTGAAATACAGCTTGGCGTTGCGCTCCGGCCCCTTTGTATACTGACGGATATCAAACCCCGTCACCCGGTCGCGGTAGGTGAAAAACTCATTCATAGCCGCCGCTCCTTATATGCGTTTTCTTTTACTGTAACGCAACGGCATGAAAAGCGCAAGAGGGAGCTGGAGGATTTTGGACATGCGCACCTTTGAACATGCGGCGCGTAAATTCAACCGGAAAACATCTGACAAGAATGAAGAAACATCCTGAAGCTCTGCTAAAAAGGAGAAAAGCAACCAGATCGTCCATTTTATAACGAGGCCTTCAGGAATAAATGGTCAAAATTGCGCAATATTGAAGCCCGAATGCTTTGCACGGGAAAAAGGCCTATGCTAGAATCCAAATAGACAGATCGAAGCGGATGGGAATAACGGCACGGCACGGGGCGCATGCGCATCCTGCGCCGGGCCTGATCTATATATATGTACCGCGTCATAGGATAAAGCAGCCGCGATGGAAGCGCCTGTGGCGCGCATTGCACGAAAAAGGTATACAGGGTGATGAGCTTGATCCAGATGAGAGCAAAGCCCGGGAAGCGTGCTGGCCTGGCCCCCCGCCTGTGGCGGGACAAGTGGCTGTATCTTTTGATGATGCCGGGGATCATTTATTTCGTGATCTTCAAATACCTGCCTATGTGGGGCGTCGTGATCGCCTTTGAAAATTATGTACCCTTTTCGGGCGTATTTGGCAGCGAGTGGGTGGGGCTGAAGTGGTTTGAGTATTTTTTCAGCAATCCCGCCTTTTTGCGCCTTTTGGAAAACACCCTGTGGCTTTCTCTTTTGAATATCGTATTCTTCTTTCCTGCACCCATTGTCCTGGCGCTGCTGCTCAACGAGCTTAGAAGCCAGCGCTACAAAAAGATCGTGCAAACGTTTTTGTACGTGCCCCACTTTATCTCCATCGTCATCGTGGTTTCCATCACTTACGTGGCCTTTGGCACAGGGGGGATCGTATACCGGCTTGCGGAGCAGCTATTGGGCGCGCCTATGAAATTTCTCACCGCGCCGGGTTCCTTCCGGCCCATGATCATCGGCCAGACCATCTGGAAGGAAACAGGATGGGGCACCATCATCTTTCTGGCGGCGCTTTCAGGCGTGGATATGCAGTTGTATGAGGCTGCCATGTGTGACGGGGCGGGGCGGCTGCGCCAGTTGTGGCATATCACCCTGCCCGCCATCCGCTCCACCATCGTACTCCTGCTGGTGCTGCGCATGGGCAGCGTGCTGGATACGGGCTACGAGCATCTGATCCTCATGGCCAATTCCCTGAACCGCGGCGTATCGCAAACCTTTGATGTATTCGTATACCAGCAGGGCATCCAAAACGGGCAATACAGCTATGCCACGGCGGTGGGCCTGTTCAAGGCAGTGATCAGCGTCACCCTGGTAGTGAGCGCCAACAAGCTGGCCCATAAGTTTGGCGAGCCCGGCTTGTATTAAGGGAAAGGGGGAAAAGCGTATGGCCATCAAGCGTTCCACCGCCAGCCGGGCCTTTGATGCGTGCAACGTGGTGGTGCTGGCGCTGTGCGCGGCGGTCACCATGCTCCCCTTCATATACGTATTGGCGGCTTCCTTCGCCACGGAACGGGAGATTGTGGAACGGCCGCTGTTCCTGATCCCAAGAGACGTCACCCTTGGCGCCTATCAATATATTTTTTCCAGCAGCACGCTTTTGCGGTCCATCCTGAATTCGGTGATCATCACCCTTTCAGGCACGGCGGTGAATATGGCCTGCACCATCACCATGGCCTACGGCTTAAGCAAGCACCGGGTGGCGGGCCGGAACCTGATATTGAACCTGATCATCTTTTCCATGTTCTTTTCCGGGGGCATGATCCCCACCTACATTGTGGTGTCGGGCCTTGGGATCACCAATACCTACTGGTCGGTGATCCTCCCCGGGGCCATCAGCGCCTATAACCTGATGATCATCAAAAACTTTTTCCAGAACATCCCCGCGGAGCTGGAGGAATCGGCCTATCTGGATGGCTGCAACGACATCGGCGCATTATGGCGCATCGCGCTGCCCCTGTCGCTGCCTGTCATCGCCACCTTTTCGCTGTTTTACGCGGTAGGCCACTGGAACGCCTATTTCTCCGCGATGCTATACATGTCCAAGGCCCCGGAAAAGTGGCCGCTGCAGGTGATGCTGCGGCAGCTCATTATCCTGTCCCAGATGACCGCGGGGGATATGGTCAGCATGGACCCCAACTTTGTCAAGCCGCCTGACCAGTCCATCAAAATGGCGGTGATCATGATCTCGACCATCCCCGTGATGATGCTCTATCCATTTTTGCAGAAGTACTTCACCAAAGGCGTGCTGGTGGGCGCGCTGAAGGGATGAACTGGTCGGTTATGGCGGCCAAGGCCGCTGGAACAATATTTTTCAAGGAGGGTCACACCATGAGGAAGCTGCTTGCCCTGTTCCTGACCATCGCCCTTTTGTGCCCATTGGCCGGCGCGGTGGCGCAGGAAGCGCCCTTTGAAATCACCATCATGCTGCCCAGTTTCTTCAACGAGACATTCCAGGCCGAGAACAACCCCGTGGTCCAGGCCATTGAGGCCGCCACCAATACCAAGCTCACCATCAACTTCATCCCCAACGCTTCCTACGGTGAGCTCACCGGCGTCACCCTGGCCGATAAGGACAAGATGCCCATGATCATGGTCATCCAGGGCCCGCAGGATCCGGTGGCGGTGAACGCGGCCCGTGCCGGTGCCTTCTGGGACATTACCGATTACATCAAGGACTATGCGTACCTTAACGACGGCAGCCCCGTGGCCTATGACAACATCAAGGTGGACGGCCGCCTCTTCGGCGTGTACCGTTCCCGCCCCCTGGCCCGCAACGGCATCGTCTACCGCAGCGATGTGGCCGCCAAGCTGGGCTTCACCGAGCCGCCCAAAACGCTGGAGGACCTGACCAAGCTGGCCAAGGCCTACGCCGACCAGGGTACCGACAAGTACGCGCTGAACATGTGCAAGTTCGTGGACGGCACCATCAAGATCATCACCATCGCCCACGGCGCGCCCAACACCTGGGGCGTGGACGAAAGCGGCAGCATCTATCCCGCCCATGAGGATCCCGCGTTCCTGGAAGGGCTCAATTGGCTGCGGGAGCTGTATGCCTATGGCGGCATCGATCCCGACTTCATGGTCATTGAGTCCGGCGTGTGGGACGATGCCATCAAGAACGAAGAATCCTTCATGAAATTCGACGTGCTGGATGGCGGTTACCGCCTGCAGGACTGGTTCGAAAACGAAAAGGGCGTTACCGAGACGATCTTCAACCTTGTTCCCACGGTAACAAATGCCAAGGGCGAAACGCGCATCTGGCCTACCACGGGCTTCAACGGCGAGGTCGTCATCACCAAGGCCGTCAAGACCGAGGAGGATCTGAAAAAGTGCCTGGCGTTCCTGGACTTCCTCAACGGACCCGAGGGGCAGACGCTGATCAACTGGGGCATCAAGGACGTGACCTGGTGGACGGACGCGGAAGGCTTCCGCATCGCCACTCCCGCCGACAAGGATGAATACGTAAAGACTGTGCAGAACAGCCTCAACCAATTGGGCATGGGCGTCAACGGTGACCTGACCCCGACCATGAAGCTCACCCCGCTGCGTGAGCTGTACAACCAGATCCTGGTGGACTATCCCGGCTACGCCATCCCCAACCCCTGCTTCACCTACGTTTCCGAGACGCAGACCATGTTCGGCAGCCAGCTCAATACCCTGCTGGAGGATGCCTGCGTGCAGTATATTGCCAACATCATCAATGAAGATGAGCTCCAGGCCGTGTTCCAGCAGTGGCGCGACGAGGGCGGCGCGAAGATCATTGAGGAGTTCAACACCCTGTACCAGGCCTCCAAGAAATAACGCAGGATCAAAGCCCAAACCCATCGTCAAAGGGATTTTTCTGAAAAGCCCATACAGCAAAAGGCCCGGCAGATTTCATTCTGCCGGGTCTTTATGCGTCAACCTCCTGTTTCCGGCCCCGGGTCAATCCGCCATCACGGCATCAAGCCAGGCTTCGGCCATAAGCGCGGAGCCGGCGGAGGTGGGATGTACGCCGTCCGCGGCCCAAAAGGACAGCTCCTGGCGGGTGCTGGCCTGGGCAAAGATACCGTCGAAGGGCACATAGATCGCCCCATATTCACGGGCCAGGGAGCGGACGATGTGGATCTTGGGATCCAGGTCTTCCCGCCAGGCTGCCCGGTCCTCCGGAATGGGCAGCAAAAAGGGCTCGCATAAAATCAGGCTGGCATTGGTGCGGGTGCGCACATCCTCCAGCATGGCCCGGTAGTGCTCCGCAAACTCGGCGGCGGTGGTGCGCATGTTGGCATCGAAAAAGCGCCATGTATCGTTGATGCCAATCAAAATGGAAACCCAGTCCGGCTGTAGGGCCACACAATCCTCCTGCCACCGAAGGCGCATATCGCTGGCCCTGTCGCCGCTGACGCCACGGTTCAAAAAGGAGATGCCCAATTCCGGATAGCGGGCGGAAAAGAGGCTGGCAGCCATATAGGCATAGCCGTAGCCCAGGCTGCCGGGCTCCAGGCGGTCACGGCCGCCGTCGGTAATGGAGTCGCCCTGAAAGAGGACCAGATCGCCCTGCTGGAAGATGGGACGCATGAGGGAGCACCCCTTTTCTGTTGTAGTTGGCCTAAAGCGGGAATCAAACGATACCGATGCTTGAAGGATACACAACGTGGAGGATTTTGTCAAATGGTTTTCAGTGAATGGATTCATGCGCCGCGTTTTATGTATTCAACAAAAGCCTGCATTGGCCGCCTGTCAGGCAGGCTGACTTCCTTAGGCAGATCATCAATGTCAAACCACTGAAGGTCCAGCGTTTCATCCGTCTCCATGATCAATTCGCCTGAAAAATCATTGCAGGCATAGTAAACGCCAACAATATATACCTGGTCGCCGTTTGGATAGGTGTAGAACATATCCTCCCCTGAAAAGACGCCCAGCAATGTCATGGTATTGGCAGCCAGCCCGGTCTCTTCAAACAGCTCCCGCTTTGCGGCCGCCTCAACGCTTTCACCCGCTTCGACACCGCCGCCATGCAGCGACCAGCAGGCATTGTCACGGCGCTTTTGCAGCAGTACCTTTTTATCCTTATAGATAAAAACGCCGGCTCCCACAACAATCAAGAGGTCATGTCCGATCTTGCTTCGTATGTCTTTCGTATATCCCATTTTGTTTTCTCCTTGTCCTGCGATGAATTCTTTCATTCCGGCGACCAGCGGCAAAAATAGGGAAGCCTGGGATTGATACCATTATAAATCAAAAATGAAAAAACAAAACCCCATATTCAAAGCAAAGTCCCCTATGACTTCACCTTGAATATGGGAATTATCAAGGGGTTATATCCCTTGATCGGGGTCCAGGGGCAGAGCCCCTGGACTACCGGCTCTTGTGGAACAGCAGCCTTTCATACCGCTCCCGGTCCGTGCTGCGGGTCAGTATCTCCAGTTCTTCATCGCCCATCACGGTGTTGCGGCCCTGGGCATACAGAGCATCCACCTTTTCCTTGATGGCCAGTACCATCGGGTCATGCTTTTGAACGGCGTGTTCACCTCTGAGCTTGAAGTAGCCGTTCATCCAATGGGCGATGCCGGCCAGGCCGCTGTGGCTGTCCACGGCCACGGCTGCGGGGCGGTTGAGGATCTTGGCGGTATCGAAGATATTGTAAATTTCCTCATCCTTGAGCATGCCGTCGGCATGGATGCCGGCCCTTGTCACATTGAAGTGACGGCCTACAAAGGGCTGGCGGGGGCTGATTTCAATACCAATTTCCCGCTCCATGTAATCGGCGATCTCGGTGATGGCGGTCAGGTCCATGCCGTCGGTGGTGCCGCGCATGGCCTGGTACTCAATGGCCATCGCCTCCAGGGGGCAGTTGCCGGTGCGCTCGCCAATGCCAAGCAGCGAACAGTTGATGCTGGCGCAGCCATACAGCCACGCGGTGCCCGCGTTGCTGACCACCTTGTAAAAATCGTTGTGGCCGTGCCATTCCAGGTTCTCGGCGGGAACATCGGCGTAGTGGCGAAGGCCATAGATGATGCCCTGCACGCTGCGGGGTAGGGCTGTGCCGGGATAGGACACACCGTAGCCCATGGTATCGCAGGCGCGGATTTTGATAGGCAGCCCGCTTTCCTGGCCCAGGCGCATCAGCTCCGTGGCGAAGGGGACCACAAAGCCGTAGAAGTCGGCCCTGGTGATATCCTCAAAATGGCAGCGGGGCTTGATTCCCTTTTCCAGGGCAGCGCGGACGATGGACAGATACTTTTCCATGGCTTGGCCGCGGGTGAGATGCATTTTGTTGAAGATGTGGTAATCGCTGCAGGATACCAGGATACCCGTCTCCTTGACGCCGGCATCCTTGACAAGCTGAAAGTCCTTTTCGTTGGCCCGGATCCAGGTGGTGATCTCGGGGAAGGGCAGATCCAGCTCCTGGCAGCGGCGCAGCGCTTCCCGGTCCTTTTCCGTGTAGAGGAAAAATTCACTCTGCCGAACGATGCCCTTGGGCCCGCCCAGGCGGCCCATGAGCTTGAACAGCGTCACGATCTGATCCACCGTGAAGGGAGATACGCTCTGCTGCCCATCCCTGAAGGTGGTATCGGTGATCCATATTTCATCGGGCATGTTGATGGGTACCAGGCGGTTGTTGAAGGCGATTTTGGGAATGGAGGCGTAATCGAAACTTTCCCTGTACAGGTTAGGCTCCTTCACATCCTGAAGGAAGTACTTGTATTTGGCCTGCTGGATTAAGTTGGTGCGCCTGTCAAACTTGAGCATTTCGATTCACCTCGGCCTTTCTTATAAATAATGAATAATCAGTTGGTGGTCTCCAGCAAGGAAACAAAGTGCTCGATGCGGTCAAGGCCCTTTTTGATATCATCCAGGGAAACGGCATAGCTTAAGCGGCAATAGCCTTCCGCTTCAAAGGCCACGCCGGGTACTACGGCCACCTTCTCCTCGGTGAGCAGAAGCTCCGCAAAGTCCATGCTGCCGGTGATCTCCCGGTCCTTGTACCTGCGGCCGATGAGCCTTGACATGTTCAGCATCACATAAAACGCACCGGCGGGCTTTTTGCAGCTAAGGCCCGGTATCCAGCCGATATGCTCCACCATATAATTGCGCCTGTGCTCAAACTCCGCAGCCATATCCGCCACGCATTTTTGATCGGCGGTAAGCGCCGTTACGCCGGCGTGCTGGGCAATGCTGTTGGGGTTGGAGGTGGCCTGGCTTTGGAAATTGCCCATAGCCTTTATTACATCCAGCGGCCCCGCACAGTAACCGATGCGCCAGCCGGTCATGGCATAGGACTTGCTCAGCCCGTTGACCACGAAGGTACGGGCTTTGGCGTCATCCGACAGGGATGCAATGGAAACATGTTTGCGTCCGTCATAAAGCAGTCTTTCATAAATCTCATCGCTGACGATGAAAAAATCATGCTCTTTTGCCAGACCGGCGGCATCTGCAAGCGCCTCGC
>JAEWWY010000115.1 GCA_023458835.1 Bacillota bacterium | reverse complement strand
GGCCTGGATTATTACCTTATCGGACGGCTGGACAACCATCTGGACCGCAGCGGATTTGAAAGCATACAAGAAGTATTCCGCTTCCATAAGGCGCATGAAAAGGCGTATGCGGGCCTTCGCTCCGTGGCGGAGGTGCTGCTCCTCCGCTCCGAAATATGGGGGACCGTACCGGAGGAGCGCGGCTGGATTCGGGCGCTGACGGAGGCCCACATCCTTTTTGACGAGGCGCTGGCATCCTGTGTGGCAGGGGAGGATTTCCAAAAATACAAAGCGGTGGTCGTTCCCGGTGTGGATACCCTCAAGAATGAGAGCATACAGGCCCTGGACGACTATGCCTTGGGCGGGGGCACGCTGATCGTGTGCGGCATGGCCGGGCGGTACGATGGCCGGCATCAGCCCAGGACCATGCCATGCTTTCACTGCCTCGGCCAAAACAAGATGGAAGAGCGTGGGGATATGATATCCGCCATGCTGCTGAAAAGGGAGGGGGACAAGGCGTTCTTTCCTTCCATGCGGGATACGGATGTGCTGATGCTGGGGGAAACATACATATTTGCGGAATACCGGGAAGATTCGGAAATGCTTCTTTCCCTGATCCCGCCCCACCCCTTTGGCCCGCCGGAGCGGTGCTATTTTGCGGAGGCTGCGAACCATCCCGGGGTAACGGTACACCCCTGGGGAAAAGGGAAGGGCATCTTTGTGCCCTGGCTGCCCGGCGGGCTGTATTACAGGGAGGGGTATGAAAATACTTTCTTTTTTCTGCGGGACCTTATGACCCGCCTGGCCGGTGCAAGGCCGGTAAGCCACAGCCTTACGGAAATGGCGGAGGTCAGCGTTGCCGTGGGGGAAAAACACATGCTCGTTCAGCTTGTAAACAATTCCGGCCATTTCGGCACATCCTACGTAAAGCCCCTGCCCATTCACGATATTGTATTGGATATTCCTTGCCCGCGGCAGGTAAAGCAGGCCGTAAGCCTGGTGGACGGGCGGCATGTAGACTTTTTGCGGGAGTGCGGCCGGATGCGCCTGGCCGTCGGCACACTGCGGGAATATGAAAGCATAAAGCTGGAGTAATATTGCTTTCGGGACAAGAAAAACCAATGCCGGAGGGTTTGGCCATGAGGCAGGAAATACTGGATGGTTGGAACAGCCACGAGGAGATTTCAAAAATTTTGAGGCGGCTTGGCTCAAAAAAGTTTCTTTTGGTGTGCGACGGCGCTTTTCAGCATATTCCTTTTAAGCGGCATTTTGATGAAATCGATATACCATATGTCAAATTCGATGATATTGTACCCAACCCGACATACGAAATCGTATGCAAGGCTGTGGACCTGTTCAGCCTTGCCCAATGTGATGCCATTATAGCCGTAGGAGGCGGCAGCACGATCGATGTTGCAAAATGCGTCAAGCTTTTCAGCCCAATGGACAAGGCCAGAAATTATCTGGGGCAGGAGTACAGGGGAACCGCCGTTCCATTGATAGCGATGCCGACCACCGCCGGGACCGGGAGCGAATCCACCAGGCATGCCGTCATCTATTACAAGGGGGAAAAGCAATCCATATCCCATGACAGCATCCTGCCGGATTACGCCATATTGGATTACAACGTGCTCCATACGCTGCCGCCTTATCAAAAGATTTGCACCATGCTCGACGCGCTATGCCAGGGCATCGAGTCCTGGTGGTCGATAAAATCGACCGGCGAAAGCAGGGAGTATTCAAAGACGGCGGTCCGGATGATCATGGATCATATGCAGGCATACATTGGCCGGTCTGAAGCGGAAGCGGCCAAGGCGGTCATGCTCGGAGCAAATTATGCCGGCCGCGCCATAAACATCACGCAAACCACGGCCGCCCACGCCATGAGCTACAAGATCACCTCCCTATACGGCTTGCCGCATGGGCATGCCGTGGCGGTCTGCCTGCCCAAGGTGTGGCGGCATATGGCGGAAAATACGGATATGTGCATAGATGAAAGGGGAAAGGGATACCTCGAAGAAATTTTGCGTGATATCGCCCATGCCATGGGGGCCGATTCATCGGATGCGGCCATCGGGATTTTTGAACGCATGCTGGGCGATTTGCATATAAACAATCCGGAAACCGGCCAGGCGGGTGATCTTCATACCCTTGCGGCATCCGTAAATCCCGACCGGTTGAAAAATAACCCGGTATACATCAGTGAGGATCTTTTGTATAGGATGTATCGGGAAATTGTGACGGTGAAATAACGTATAAGGCGACCGTTGGAGGCCTGGCGCTTCCAACGGTTTTTTCATTACGACCATGTTTCATCCGACAAAAGCCAATTTACATCGACATTCAGTATTTTTGAAAATGTCATCAATTCATAATCCGCCACGAATCGTGTGCCTATCTCTATTCTGCTGATGCTATCGCGTTCCAGCGTTATTCCCGTCGTTTGCATTCTGGCTGCCAAATCGGCTTGTGACAGGCGCCTTTTTAGCCTTGCCTCCCTAATCCGATCACCGCAAATATTCTTCCGGCCATCGTAGTCATATATTTTCATTTTTTGTTTCACTCCTCGAAAATGTGTTAAAGATCAGCATTTTTCTTGAAATTAACACAAAAATGGCCTATAATTGCGTTAATGTTCAGAATCTGAAAAATTTGGCAGGTGAAAATTGTAAGTGGATACGCTTGGCATAAAGCGGCGATAAAAAATGCCGTAGGAAAATCATAGGCACCTATAAATGATAACCCAAAAAACTGTTTTGAAACCTGTGTGACTGCATATTGGTTTATTGCAGAAAGCAGCGGCAGAAGAAAATCAAAACAATATGGGAGCGGTGATGATGATGGAAATGGACACTCCCCACATGCCGGAATGCGAAGGAGATACAATGAAGGCAAATACCTAATAAAAAAAACAAAAGAGGAAATATTTATGAAGAATCTTTCTATCAATTGGAAATTGATCGTTGGTTTTGGCATTGTGATTTTGCTGATGCTGGTATCCACCGGGACATCCATTATCAACGTAAATAATCTGGGAGAACAGATCAGGCTGTATGGACAATATACCGTGCCTAACATGGAAAACAATTGGAGCATGAGAAGAGACTTGGTGTCAGCCCAGAGATACCTGCTTCGCGCTTTTATGAGTGATGACGTTCAGGCAATCCGGGAAGAGCTGGCGCAAGCTGAGAAGGATGGCCAGTCTGTTCTGAATGCACTTGATATATATGCTGAAAATCAGCGAAGCACCGGTTATGACGGGCAAATCAAGAGCATAAGAGGCTATCTGGAGCAGGCCGGCTCCATACGCAAAAATATAGCGTCACTCCTGGAAAATCAGACGGCGGAGAATTTGCAAAAAGCAAAAGACATGTTTTCGAATCAATACGTGACCGCCTTTGATCATGTTGCGGATATTTTGATTCAGCTCTCCGCCGGGGAGCATGAGCAGGCAAAGGAGCAGGAGGCCGCGGGGAATAGCATTGTAAGCCTGGCATGGGCAGTCCTTATCTCCGTCGCCATATTTTCGCTCCTGCTGACAGTGGCCATTGTATTCATCATACGCAGATCCATCCTGAACCCGGTCAGGGAGATCGAGGCTGTATACGCCGAAATGGCCAAGGGAAATATGCATGTCCAGGTTTCATACGACAGCCGGGACGAGTTGGGAAAGATGGCCGCGAATATCCGGAAAACAAATGCCATGCTGTCCTCCTATATCCAGGATATTTCCGAAAAGCTGGGTCAAATGTCCCAGGGGGATATGCGGGTCAATGTGGACATGGAGTATATCGGCGATTTTGCCGCCATCAAACAGGCGATCCAGGGCACTGCCACTGCGCTTAACGAAACGCTGCAAACGATCAACACCGCCGCCGAGCAAGTCTCGACAGGTTCTGCCCAGGTGGCCGGCGGGGCTCAGGCGCTGGCGACAGGCTCTACGGAGCAGGCCTCTTCCGTGGAGGAATTGAGCGTAGCCATCACCAAGATCGCCGAGCAAGCCATGGAAAATTCTGCGAATGTCAAGGTCGCGACACAGTATGTGGAACAGGCCGGCACGGGCGTCAATGCAGGAAACGAACATATGAAGAAGCTGACCGAGGCGATGGTGAATATCGGCTCCGCGTCGGACCAGATCACCAATATCACCAAGGTGATAGAAGACATTGCGTTCCAGACCAATATTCTGGCCTTGAATGCCGCCATCGAAGCAGCCCGCGCAGGAAACGCCGGAAAAGGCTTTGCGGTGGTTGCGGACGAGGTGCGCAATCTGGCGGCCAAATCGGCCGAAGCCGCAAAACAAACGGCTGAATTGATTCAGCGTTCCACAGCCACTGTGGTCGAAGGCACGCAGATCGCGGAGAAAACGGCTTTGATCCTTCATGATGTGGCTGAAAAAGCCAATGTGGCCAATGAAAACATCGTGAAAATTGACCAGGCATCCAACGAACAGGCCATTGCCATCGAGCAGATCAAACAGGGCCTGACCCAAGTATCCGCCGTCGTGCAGACAAACGCGGCCACCGCTGAGGAAAACTCAGCCACCAGCGAAGAGATGTCGGCGCAGGCTGCCACATTGCGCGAAGAGGTCGGCAAATTCAAGCTGAATTCAAGCTATGAGAAAGGAGGCATTGGGACCATTTCCCTAGGCGGCGGCGCACCAAAGGCGGGAAGAGCGGAAATGGGCAAGGCCTCCCTGGAGAAGTATGGTCATTTATCCGCCGCAGGATCAGGGGTGTAATGTGGATATGAATCAACATTTCAGCCAAAATCAAGCGGAGATCGATTCATTTTTTGGATGGGAGATGGTCTTTAACAGTACAAACTATGCCATGCTTTTGATTGAGTATCAGGATGGCGTATTTCAATTCGTCCGCAACAATGCATTGCATAAAAATCTGACCGGCTTTTTCGACATCTATGGGAAAAAGCCGGTCGAATTGCTGGGAAAGAGAATTGGGGGAAAGCTGATCCGTTATTATGAACAGTGCATAGGAACGGGTGAGCGGGTCATCTACGAACAGAAGTATCATTTCGCGCCTGGGAATCGAATATGGCAGACGGAAATCATGCCGATATCAGATCAAAACGGGATACGTTATCTGTTGAGCTGCAGCAAGGATGTTACCGATCTGAAAGCGGCACAGGACGAAAACAAAGTGCTGCTTCAGCGGCTGCAGTCCATGTTCAGTCAGCATGCTGCAATCATGGTGATCATTGAGCCCATTACAGGGAAGATTCTGGATGTAAATCCGGCTGCATGCAATTTCTATGGCTATTCCAGAGCGGAGCTTCTTGACCTTTTCATCAGCGATATCAATATGCTTCCCCCGGAGGAGGTGGAAAGGCAGAGTTTATACGCACTAAAGAGCAAGCAGGAGTATTTTCTGTTTCCCCACCGGCTCAAAAACGGGGAAATACGAATGGTGGACGTTTATTCATGCCCGATTGAAGATGAAGGCAAAAAGGTGCTTTACTCCATCATTTTGGACGTAACGGATAGAGAAACCTACCGCAATGAGCTTATACGTGAAAAGGAAATGTTCCGTACGACGCTGCAGTCTATCGGAGACGGCGTTGTTACCACAGATACCCGCGGGGTGATTACCAGCCTCAATCCTGTCGCGCAGGAACTGACAGGCTGGAGCATGAAGGAGGCGGAAGGCCGCCCCTTCACCGAAGTATTTCAGCTTAAAAGCGAAGAGACAGGGAAGCCTGTGGAGAATCCGATCAAAAAGGTGCTTGAGACCGGGCTTATCATCGGTCTTGCAAACCATACGGTCCTCTTGACACGCGATGGCCGGACAGTGCCCATCGCGGACAGCGCCGCGCCGATCAAGGCGGAGGATGGGAAAATTGATGGGGTCGTAATGGTTTTCCGGGATGTCAGCAAGGAGAAGGAGCACAGCGATCAGATCATATATCTCAGTTATCATGATCCTTTGACCGGACTGTACAACAGGCGCTACATTGAAAAGGCGATCAGCCTGCTTGATACTGAAGAGAATCTGCCGATTTCCATGATCATGGGCGACGTGAACGGCCTCAAGATCACAAACGATGTATTTGGGCATGAGGCTGGAGACATCCTTTTGCGCCAGGTGGCCGATACGCTTCAAAAGAGCTGTATGGAAGGGAATCTGGTGGCTCGCTGGGGCGGGGATGAATTTGTGATCATTATGCCCCGCTCCAATGCCGCCGCGGCGGAAAAAGTAATCAACAAAATCAGAGACAACTGCAACACGGCGTGTGACGCCAAAATCAAAATAAGCCTCTCCCTTGGCTGCGCCGTTAAAAAAGCAAAGGAGGAGAGTATACAAGCGCTTTTGCGGGTAGCGGAAGAATACATGTACCACCAGAAGCTGCTGGATGGAAAGAGCTATCGAAACACGATTATCAATACGCTGCTGGCAACGCTCTATGAAAAAAGCACCGAGACGGAGGAGCACGCAAAGAGGCTGGAAGCCTTTTGCCATTCCATTGGCCAAAGCCTGGGACTTTCTTCAAAAGACATGGACGACTTATCCTTGCTGGCCATTTTGCATGACATCGGGAAGGTTGCCATCAATCAGAACATTTTGCAAAAGCCGTCACAGCTTACGCCTGAGGAGTGGGAGGAGATGAGGCGGCACCCGGAGATCGGCTATCGGATAGCCCAGGCGACACCGGAGCTTGCGGTTGTGGCCGATTATATACTGTCCCATCACGAGCGCTGGGACGGCAAAGGGTATCCGCGCGGCATAAGCGGCAAAGAAATACCGCTTATCTGCCGTATTCTTGCTGTGGCTGACGCTTACGACGCGATGACAAATGACCGCGTGTATCGCAAGGCAATGGGCAAAGAAGATGCAGTGACAGAGCTGAAGAAAAATGCCGGTACCCAGTTCGATGCATCTATCGTTGAACTGTTTACCGGCATCATACGAAATAGTGATACTTAACAAGCTTTGGGGTTGAAACAACAAATCGAAAAGAAGGAAAATACAATTCTCTCATAGAATGTATACGTTCATGGGATTATATTTAATGAAATAACTTTATAGGAGAGCTTTCTTTTGCGATCTGTTCCGCGCAAAGCGCGGAACAGGCTTGCGGTCATCCAACCATCCTGATAGCCTCTCCCCCTTATTGTCGTGCGATCAATAAAGCATAACAAGCGGACGGTATTTATGCCGTTCCTTTGAAAGGCAGTGCATGGGATGCAGGACAGCACAAGGCCATTGCTCACGCTAAAAGGGATCAACAAGCGGTTCCCCGGCGTTCAGGCGCTGAAGGACTGCTCCTTCAATCTTATGCCGGGGGAGGTCCACGCGCTGGTAGGAGAAAACGGCGCGGGGAAATCCACGCTGATGAAGGTATTGGCAGGCGTCTATCCCATGGATTCGGGAGAGATACGCCTGGATGGGGCACCTGTGCGCGTCCGCTCCCCGCTGGAGGCGCAGCAGGCCGGCATCAGCATGGTGCACCAGGAGATCAACCTGATGAAGGATCTGACGGTGGCGGAGAACATATTCATTGGCCGCGAGCCTATGCGCGGCCTCCTGCTCAACAAACAAAAGCAAAATGAAATGGCGCGGGAGCTTCTCGCCCGCCTGCACATCGAATTGGCCCCTGATATGCTTGTCAAGCATCTGACGGTGGCCAAGCAGCAGATGACCGAGATCGCCAAGGCGCTGTCCTATGAAAACACACGCATCCTTATCATGGACGAACCTTCGGCAGCGCTGACGGAGACGGAGATCGGGGAATTGTTCCGCTTCATCCGTACGCTGAAGGACCAGGGCGTGGGCGTCGTATATATCTCCCACCGCATGGGGGAACTGAAGCAGATTTCAGACAGGATCACCGTCATGCGGGACGGGCAGTACGTGGATACCGTGGATACCGCTCAAACATCACTGGAGGAGATCATCCGCATGATGGTAGGGCGGGTGATCTATGAGCAGCCCAAGACGAAAGGGACGGTTGTGGCGGATGCCCCCATCACGCTGGAGGCAAAAAACCTGCGCTCACGGGAGGTGAAGGATGTATCCTTCATTTTGCGCCGGGGCGAGATACTGGGCTTTGCGGGGCTGATGGGCGCAGGCCGCACGGAGACGGCACGCCTTATCTGCGGCGCGGACAGGCGGGAGGCCGGCGAGATATTCGTAGGCGGAAAGAAGGCGGATATCCGCGACCCCAGCGATGCGGTGAAGGCGGGCATCGGCTACCTTTCGGAGGATCGCAAGCGCTTCGGCCTATGCCTGCACCTGTCGGTGGCGGAAAATATCACGCTGCCATCCATGGAAAAATTCGCAGGCCGGCTGATGGTAAGCGAAAGAAAGGTGCGCCACGCCGCATCGGAGTACAGGGAGCGGATGAGCATCAAAGCTCCCTCCGTTTTGAGCCGTGTAGTCAGCCTCTCCGGCGGCAACCAGCAGAAGGTGGTAGTGGCCAAGTGGCTGGTGCGCAACTGCGATATCCTGATCATTGACGAGCCTACCAGGGGCATCGACGTGGGCGCCAAAAGCGAAATCTACAAGCTGATGAACCAGCTTGCCGCCCAAGGCAAATCCATCATCATGATCTCCTCGGAAATGCCGGAACTCCTGCGCATGTCCGACCGCATCCTGATCATGTGCGAGGGCAAAAAAACAGGCGAGCTGACCATTGAGGAAGCCACGCAGGAAAAGATCATGGCGCTGGCCGCGCCCAGAACATAGGAGGACCGTTATGGAAAGAACGAGCCGCATCCCCATGCAAAAGCTGCTGGCTCCGGCGGCGCTGGTCATTCTGTATATCTTTTTCGCGCTGTTCGGCAACAACTTCTTCACGGCGTACACGCTGAAAACCATCCTGGAATCGGCCTATTTTATCGGATTCATGGCCTTTGGCGTGACGTTCGTGATTTTAACGGGCGGCATCGACCTGTCCATTGGTACAAATATGATGTGCTCTGCCATCGTGGGCGGCGTGGCTTTCAGCATGTGGCACTGGCCTCTGTGGCTGGCGCTTGTATTGGTGCCGCTGACGGGCCTTGTGTTCGGTATCGGCAACGGGCTGATGGTGGCGAAATTGAAGCTGCCGCCCTTTATCGCCACACTGGGCACAATGCTGGTGACCCAGGGCTTCGGTTCCATCATCTCCAACGTGCAGACCCAGCGCTATCCCACCATCGGCACGGAGAACGCATGGTTCAAGACTGTGTTCTACCGGGCGGGCACTTTCCCGGTAGGCGCCATCTATCTGGCGGTGGCTTTCCTGATCGCCGCATTCCTGGTCAACAAAACACGCTTTGGCCGCTATACCTTCGCCATCGGCTCCAATGAGGAGGCGGCTCGGCTGTCGGGCGTGAAGGTGGACAGGTGGAAGATCATCGTCTATGCCGTGTGCGGGCTGTTTGCGGGGTTCGCGGGCATCTTTTATGCCGCCACCTATACCACCGCCATCCCCGGCACAGGCAACGGGCAGGAGCTGAACGCTATTGCCGGCGTCGTCATCGGCGGCAGCTCCATGACGGGCGGGTCGGGTACCATGGTAGGTACGCTGATCGGTGTATTCATCATGGCCACCATCAAAACCGGCCTGGCATCCCTTGGCTTGCAGGCGCACTGGCAGACGTTCATCACGGGCTTTGTGGTGATCGGCGCGGTGCTGCTGGACAACCTGCGCAATAGTTCTGCGGTTAGGGTACGGCCGCCGGAACCGGCGAAATGAATAGGTATTAGGCGCAGACAGCGCTTAAGCAATAAAAAGGAGGAGAATATCCATGAGAAAAACCCTGGCACTCGTCCTTGCGTTGGTACTCCTGCTTGCATGCCTGGCAACCGCCGCGGCGGAGGGCATGTACATCTCCGTCATCTCCAAAGGTGAGCAGCATGCTTTCTGGCAGGCTGTCCGCAAAGGCGCGGAGGATGCGGCCGCCAAATACGGCGTGGATATGTTCTACTATGGCCCGCCCAGTGAGGCGGACATCGTGCCACAGGTAGAAGCCCTCAAGGCCGAAATGGCGAAAAAGCCCGCTGCGCTGGCTTTGGCTGCGTTGTCCACCGACGCCGTGATGACGGAATTGCAGGAATGCATCGACAACAAGATCCCTGTCATCGGCTTTGACTCCGGTGTGCCCAATGCGCCCGAAGGAGCCATCAAGGCCACCGCCTCCACCAACAACCAAAATGCCGCCGCCCTGGCCGCCGAAGAGTTTTTGAAGCTAGAAGGGTTCGCCGATAAGCTCAAGGCCGCCACGCCTGAAAAGCCCGTGGTCATCGCCGTGCTTTCCCAGGATGCTACCAGTGAATCTGTCACCGGCCGCACCACCGGGTTTGTGAACAAGATGAAGGAACTGGCCTCCGAGTTCGGCACTGTCGCGGTGCAGGGCCATGACCTGTGGGCCGCCCCGGCGGAGAAGGCCTCCATCATCATCCATACCGAAATCGCCGCCACGCCCAACGTGGGTGATGTGACCAACTCCGCCAACGCCGTGCTGAACATGGCAAACCTTTACGCCATCTTCTGCTCCAACGAAGGCACCGTCACGGGCTTGCTGGCCGCTACGGCCGACGGCTCTGAGCTGGCCGATGGCGGACGGTATGCGGATATCATCGTGGCCGGGTTCGATGCGGGCGCGCCTCAGAAGAACGCCGTGCGCCAGGGCTGGTTCGTGGGCTCTGTCACCCAGGATCCGTACCGTATCGGCTATCTGGCTGTGGAACTGGCCTATAAGGCCGCCAACGGAGAGGCTGTGGCCGATGTAGATACCGGCGCCCAGTGGTATACCGCCAAGAATATCGACAAGCCGGAGATTGCGTTGCTGGTGTATGATTGATCAGTGAACAAACGGCTTTCCGATCGCAAAAACAGAGGCTGGCCCCGCCGTGCGCCCCCGCCGCCACAGCGCCGA
>JAEWWY010000114.1 GCA_023458835.1 Bacillota bacterium | reverse complement strand
GATCACATCCATCTCGATGCCGTCACCGGATATGGACCTGTAGTAGGTGCTGGATATGCCATCCGTGTCCCAGTGGATATATTTCATGGATGACTTTGGGCGCTTTCCCACATATTCCAGCGCACTGCGCTTAAGCTCCAAGGGAGCGCCCATGGTCATCAGCAAATCAGGCTCATGCTCCTCCAGAGTTGCCTGCATCTGCTCCGCCGTATCGGCCCCATTGATCAGAGCGTAACAGCCCGCCTGCTCAAAGCCCCACAAAAAGTCAATCGTGAACATTTTGTGTCCCCACAAAAGAACCTTCATAACCATCAGCCTTCCGTACCTTTGAATTGCTTCATCCGGCTTCATCCTATGAGCCAGCCGGCATGAAGGTACGCGCCGCGGGCACCAGGCGCCGGATAAAGCGGCAGCTTCAAAAATCGGCACAAAAAAACAGGCCTGGATGAATATCCAAGCCTGCAGACGGTTATACCGGATGCATGTTTGCCGGCATGCATCCATATGCAGCATCATGGCAATATCAAATCGATGCCATTGGGCGACATGGCATACTTGCTCTTGCTGGTACCATCGCCAAGCTGGCTGTACTTGTTGATGCCTGCGCAAAGCAGCGTGCCGTCCTTTGTCATGGCCATGGCAAACAGGCTGCCGCCCATGACCATCACCACATCCTTGTCATATGCCTTGCCGGGCAGCACGCCCTGGCTGGCGGCGGAGCGGAACCCCTGCCCCAACTGCCCATAGCTGTTGTTGCCCCAGGACCAAAGGGAACCGTCGGTCAAAATGGCATATGTCTGCGAGCTGTAAGCCGCCACATAGGTGACCGGCAGCGGCAGCGGCACGCTCCGGGGCTCTTTGACGGTTTCGCGCTTGGTATCGTAACCCAACTGCTGCATATGGTTACGGCCCCAAGTCCATAGCGTTCCCTTGGTATCCAGCAGCACCACGCTGAAACCGCAAGCCTCAATGTATGCAATATCGATATCGCCGTAGTCGATCTGTACAGGGGTGGACTGGTTCCGCTTTTTTTGAGGCATCAGCGTATTGTACTCGTTATCTCCCCATCCCCACAGCACGCCATCCTTGTCCAGCGCCAGGGAAAACTTTCCCCCTCCTACAATCTGGACGATGTTCTTCAAAGGCAGCTTGTAAGGCGTGATCTGATGCGTGAATTTGCCGTTGCCTACCTGCCCGCAACTGTTGCGCCCCCAGGCATATACCTCACCCGAGGCAGTCAGGGCCAACACATGGCCAAAACCTGTTTTGATGTCCACGGTGTTTTCGGGCAGTTCCACCTGCAAATGGGTGGTTTGCTTCCACCCCTTTGTCCCCAAAGGCAGATAGGAATTGTTTCCCACGCCAAAGAGTTTTCCGTCCTCCATCCAGAGAAAGCTGTAATCGTTTGCGGGGACAACATCCTTTAGCTTTGTCAAATCAATTTCGGTGTTTTTCGATGCAAATTCCCGCGTCGTATACGATTGCTTGACTGAGCTCGTCCCCAATTGACCAAATTGATTGTCGCCCCAGATATGGAGCTTGCCCTGGTTGTCCCGGGCATAGACAAAGCTGCCGCCCACCGCAAGGATCACCGGCAGACCATTGCCGCTGTCATAGGTCAATGCGCTTGCCGAAGTACATACAAGCACGAACAAAGTAACCAGCGCCAGAAACCGCTTCATATCGTGTCCTCCTTTTTTATGCGCAGGCAGCCAATTGCCGCCATAGAAGCAAGCGATGCCACCATCCCAGCATACACCAGGATATCGGGAAGGTTGGTCTTATCCAGCGCAAACTCCGCGCCGATGCAGATGCCAACGCCCAGCAGCACCAGCAGCCATTCGCCGGCCAGCCCGGGCGTTACGCCTATGCGCCTGACCGCCCGCATCCATGCGGCCGCCATCGCACCGCAAAGCAAGGCCATGAAGCCTAACTGCGTCACCCTTGCAAAGATGAAGATAAAAAGGACATCGTCGCTGCGCAAGCTTTGAGGCATGATCTGCGAAGCGCAAAACAGCACAAGAAAATACAAACTGAGCATGCCGGGCCGACGCACCTTCCTGCTCAAAGACAGGAGCACAAAAAACAATATCAGCGCCAATACCCCTTCGATGGTGCATACCGCCAGCGACCATTCGCCCCACTCATTTTGAAGGGCCAGAGGATAAAAGGTGAGCGCAGGCGAATCCACCAAATCACCATATCCCTGCCCGGAGAGAGGCTGCAAAAACCTTGCCGCGGCAATCAGCAGCGCGCCAAACGGTGCCGCGCTGTCCAGGACAGCGCCTGCCTTTTGACGCGTGATCCAGGCGCAGACCCCGCCCGCCAGCAGGCAGCCCAGCAAAGCGCCCACGATGTTCAGGCCGCCATTGCCAATCTCAAAAAAATGCCACAGGCCGTCGAATTCGCCCATTTCATTCAGAAAGATCCATTCGTACCGCACAGCGCAGTAGATGAGCCGCGCCAGAAACAGCGCCAGCGGCACGGCGCAAAGCGCATATAGCAGGGCAGTAGTTCTCTTCAGGCCTTTCCTGACCGCCTGCATATGCATGAACACCAGGCAAGCAAGCGCGGCCAGTGCTGTCAGGATGCCGTACGCCTGCACCGGCTGGCCGGTGACGTTAAACCAAATGACGGGCTCGCTCATTTTTACTCCACCAGTGCCGCAAAGAATTCTATTCCACCAGTGTCGCGAAGTATATGATATCGCTCAAGAAGCGCTCGATCTCGGGAGAATTGATCTTGGTATACAACAGCCTGCCCGCTTCGGCGTTCCTTTGCTTAAAAGCCATGGTGGCGCTGTTCCCGCCATCCAGGTTGAACGCCAGGCGGCACCCTGCTTCGCTGAATTGATAGCCAAGCTCTTCGCACAGCGCCGCAAGCTCCGGGATCGTCATGCCCTTGGAACCATTGCTTTGCGGCCCTTCGGTGGTGACCAGCAGGTATTCCAATGCGCCAAGCTGGGCGATGGCCGAACGCTGGGTGGAGTTTTGCGCACCCACGCTGCCGTTTTTATAATCCTCGGCAATGATGGATTTGCCGTTTTCCACCATCACGGGGCCAAAGCAAAACACCTGATACATATCCTGGCCATGCGCCTGATAATACTGGGCGTACATGTCCTTGGTACACCCTTGAATGTAACTGAAATCGCCTTGCTTATCTATGATCAGCACATCCATGGTGCCATTGGCGTTGTTGCGCACCTGCTGCGTTTGACGCATAACCACCTGGCACTTGTCGGGCTTGGTGAAATAGTCGCCGTTCAAGGCGATCACAGCATCGACCGCCCTGGCCACATAGCGGCCGCGGCCTGTGGAGGTGCTGCGGAAGGTCGCCTTCGGGGAATTGACAATGGCCGCCGGAGCGGTGCGCAATTGCGAAGGGTCAATGATCTTTACATACGCATATGTGTAATCGGTATCGGCGCAGCGCCCTTCAAAGATTTTGACTGTGATGGAAGCATCCTGATATTCAAAATCCGAAAGATAATTTGCATCCTTGGGCGCGGGCCCCCCGGTATACGTATCCATCGGCAGCGGCTTAAGCTCCTGGGCCGCCGCCCCCGAAACAAGCGCCAGCAGCAGTACCATCAACGCAGCACACCTTAAAGTAGTATGCATCCGCATCATGCCGTCTCCTTAATCCCCTATATATACCATATACTCAACAGAGCATATCACACACAAATTGGAAAAGTCAAGCGCATTTGACAGGTTGAAGCAGCCCATGGTACACTACAAAAACCAAAAGAATGGCAGGAGAAATTATGAAAAAAGTTGCTGCAATCGCCCTTGCAATGCTTATGATGGCCGCTGCATCCGCTGCCTTGGCGCAAACGCAGGTGATCACGCTCACCGTCACAGGCGATGCGCTGCTGGGCAACAATGATCCGGTAAACAAAACAGATTATGCCTTCCAGCGCTATATCGAGAAATATGGGTACGCCTATCCATTTTTAAAGCTGCAAAACCTGTTCAGCCATGATGATATCACGCTTATCAACCTGGAATGCGTCTTCAATGACGATCAGCCCAAGCAAACCAGCCGCTACAGCTTCCGCGGCCCAACCGGCAATACGGGCATATTAAAGGAGAGCAGCATCGAAGTTGTTAACCTGGCCAACAATCATTCCGGAGATTATGGCAAAGCGGGCTTTGCCTCCACCATAGAAGCGCTGGAAGGTGCCGGTGTCCAGTACTGCGGCTCGACCGGATATGGAAATTACACCTGCATCTGGGAAAAGGATGGCATCAAAATCGGGTTTGTGGGGGTGATCCCCCTGTATTATAAGGACCATGCAAAGGAGGTCAAGCGCTGCTTCAATACGCTGAAGGAAGCGGGCTGCCAGGTGATCGTCGCCTCGCTGCACGCGGGTATGGAGTACAGGCCCACCCACGGCAGCCTGCAGGAGAAGTACGGCAACATACTGCGCAGCCTGGGCGCCAATATCATTATAGGCAACCACCCCCATGTGCCCCAGGGTGTCAGCGTAAAGAACGGCGTGACCTTCCTCTATTCCCTTGGCAACGCCTCCTTTGGCGGCAATACGGGCGTGGATGAAACGGTGCATTGCCTCCAGAGCTTTGTGGCGCAATTCGCCCTCACCTTTGAGGATGGCGCATACGTTGGCCACCAGCTCACCATCTGGCCCATCCACATCAGCGGCATTTCCCCGGAAAACAATTATCAGCCCGTGCTCGTATCCGGCGCGGAGGCCGAGGTGGTCATGAAGCGCATTCAAAAGGATAGCAGATTCAAGCTCAACCCGTATGTGGACGGCAAGGGGGCCGTTCAGGCGTTTGTTCCCTGGGAATAAAAAGGGGGATTGATCCGGCTTTTTAAGTGATTATGCCGAAAGCTTGCCATTTCATTTTTGATTTGGTACACTCGGGCTAACCTTATTAATGAAAGTAGGAAAAATATGATCCGCCGGCTGCTGTCCGTGTTTTTTGTGTTTCTTTTGCTCTTTCCTGCCTGTTCCCAGGCTGAGGCACCCAAGTATCCCCCTATTCCGGACGAGCTGATCGTCAAGGTGAAGGACGAAGTAACCAAGCAACAAAACGGAAGCATCGTCCAGGCCTTTTATCCCACTACCATAAACCAGCAAGTCAATGAAGAACTGGCCGGCATCATCTCAAGCTATATTGAAAAAACGGCGCCGGGCCTCCCCCCGGGAAAAAAAGCGCCGAAGGATTCCAGGCTGGAGGTTCGCTGCATCTATTCCCCCACCGGTGTGTCATGGCTGAGCTTCCTTATTCTTTCCCGCACCATTTATCACAGGCAAAACGTGCATAACGAATTGACCGGCCGCACTTATGACGTATCAAGCGGCAAACGGATCTTGCTAACCGATATCTTCCCGGAGGACAGTGCCGCATGGGATGTGCTGGTCCATGCGGTGCAGTCGCAATTGTCCGCCTATTTCCCCGAGGAGGCGGACCCGCAGGCCCTGTCCGCGCTGTGTTCAAAAGAAGCGCTTGAAAATGCGGCATTTACGCTGGGCGCGGTGAAGCTGGAGCTTCATTATCCGGCCGCGGTCCTGTATCCCAATCGCAGCACCCTGATGCATGTGAAGATATATTACAGGGACCTGGCCGGCATGATGACCCCTGAGGCCGCTCTGCAAACAGACAACAGCCGCTACCGCATGGTTGCGCTGACCTTTGACGACGGGCCGCGTTACAACGGCACCATCAATCTGCTGGATGACCTGCAGGCCTACGGTGCAAAGGCAACCTTCTTCCTCATCGGCGATCAGATCGGAAAGAACAAGGATGTAGTGCAGCGCCAGCATGACGAAGGCCATACTGTGGCCAGCCATACCTGGAACCACAGCGAGCCCAAAAACCTTACCACGCAGCAGATGTTTGAGCACAAAGCGGTGTTTGATCAACTGCTGACAGATACCATAGGTCTTCCCGCTCCCTATATGCGCGCTCCGGGAGGCATGTACCAGGCGTATGTGAAAATTGGAATCGGCCTGCCGTTGATCCAATGGTCATACATCAGTGGCGATATCGCGATCGATAATTATGGCAAAATCAAAGCCAATGTGGCCACAAATGCAAAGCATGGTGGCATTGTGCTGCTGCACGATACAAAAACAGTCACTGTCAAGGCGATACGCGGCATCCTTTTCTTATTGCAGAACAAAGGCTTCCTGTTCGTGACGGTGGAGGATCTGTTCGTGCACAACAACATGTCGCTCGAACCCAACGTAGTCTACCGGGACGCGAACGGCTGGATCGAGGAAAATTGAACAAAACGCAAGGCCGGGGCAAAATCGCATGCCCCGGCTTTTCCGCTTCTTTCACGGCTATTTTCCCTTGGCCGGTGCAGCCACCTTCACCCGTCTGAGCGGTTTCCCGCCGGCCGGGCCGCGCCTTTCGCGCTCCCAAAGCACGATGTCCCGCACCGTTTCCTCCATGGGCCTTACGATATACCCAAGCTCCGCCTTGGCCTTTTCACTGGAGAAGCTGTCATTGCTTCTGAGTGTATACAGGGAATAGCTGGTGAACAAGGGGCGCTGGCTTCGTAGTTTATCCAGCGTTTCCGCCAGCGGCGCAAAAGCGGATACCAGCCAAAGGGGCAGCATCCATGGCCGCCTTTTGATCCCTGCAAACCTTTGAAGCATGCCGGTAAGCTGCCTGATTTCATAATGGGCATTGCAAAGAATATAACAGTTTCCGGGGCGGCCCTTTTCCAGCGCCAGCAGGCATCCCTGGGCCACGTCCCGCACATCCACAAAATCATATCCGCCTTTGACGATGGCCGGAAGGCATCCATACAAATAGTCCCTGAATATCTGATTGGAATGGTTGCTGCCCTGATCGCCGGGGCCGATGATGCCGCTGGGGTGCACGATTACTGCATCAAGCCCGCCGCGCACCGCATCCAGCACGATCTGCGTGGCCTCCGCCTTTGTTTTGGCATAGGCCCCCGTCACCGCAAGGGGATCGAAAGCATCCTCCTCGCGAATGATTTCGCCCCGGGGCCTTTCCTTCAGCGCATGCACAGAACTGACATACAATAGCCGCCGCACTTTCATTTCCAGGCAAAGCCGGACAATATTCCGGGTGCCTTCCACGTTCACCCGGCGCAGGTTTTCATCCGCCTTGGCGGCAATCGAGACGATGCCCGCCGCATGGATGACCCGCGCCTCATCCTCCGGTGAAACCTGAAAGAAGGGGCGAAGAGAATCGATATCCCGCACATCCCCGAAAACCGGTTCCACCCTGAGCCCCTTCAGCAGGGAAGCGTTCTCCCCCGGCAGCATCAAAACACGGACGCGTTCTCCCTTTTGCACAAGCTGCTTTACGATCTGGCTTCCCAGATGTCCGCACGCTCCCGTTACCAGATAGATTCTTGCGCCCAATGCCGCATCCCCTTTCCCATATGAACAACAAGTTGTTGATTATCTTTCTTACTTTAGTATAATAGGAACAGAGGACAGATACAACAAACAGCCTTTTTGAATCTGTCCGTAAACCGACACAAGAAGAAAGAGTTGTGCGACACGCATGTAAAAAGGAGGCGGCGGTGTGGAGAAAGAAGCGGACCAGCGGGTCAGAATGACGAAAATGCTGCTGCGCCGAGGATTGATCGACCTGCTGGAGAAAAAACAGCTCCGGGACATCAGTGTAACGGAGCTTTGCAGGCAATCCGGCATCAACCGGGGCACCTTTTACGCCCATTACAAGGACATCGACGACCTGCACCGCGGCATCGAGGAAGAGGTGTTCGCGGAAATACAAAAAACAATGGACGCCCATCCCATCCATCCGGCGGGATACCGGGCCGAAAAGGAGCAGACCATCTATTATGCCGTATATGATTTTCTGGAGCATAGCGGCGACCTGCGCAGCCTTTTAATGAACAGCCAGGCCTATAACCCGCTTTTGCAAAAGCTGCTGACCATAGGCTATGAAAAATTCGCCATGGAATACCGCAGGATCCACCCAGGTACCGGGGAGGACCAAATCCGCTTTACGTTCAACTTTGTGGCCGCCGGGTTTTTGAACCTTCTGAAAGAATGGATCGCGAACGGGCGGAGGGAACCGGTGGAACTGATGGCCAAAAGAACCGAGCAATTGGCGCTGGCATGCATCAGGGTGTAATGAAAATGGTCGGGTGATACCGTTCCTTATGATTGCCGGCCCGGCTTGCTTAGGTTGACTCGCCGCCCATTTTGCTTTACAATATATAGAATCCATGGCGCAAACCGCCTGATAGGCATAGCCTGAAAAGGAGCTATTCCATGGTTCATTATCCCCTGGTCCGCAGCTTGAAAGCGTCGCTTCTTTGGCTGGCAGCCTATGCGTTGCTGCTTTGGGTCACTTCCAATGTCCCCATCCTGTTTGTTCTCCTTTGCTTTATTTCTCCCGTGCTGCTTGCGCTGTGCGGGATAAGGGGCGGCCTTGTGCCAATGGCGGCCTGCGCTTTGCTTGCACCGGCTGCATCGTGGCTGCTTTTCGGCAGTGAGCTTGCCCCGCTTGTTTGTGCCCTGTATCTGTGGCCTTTTGCCACGGTGCATGCGATCTGCTTTGCCCGCAGAATTCCTTTCTGGCAGGCAGCCGCAGCGCACGTGGCGCTGCTTGCCATCCTCCAGACGGCCATCCTGCTGATCCTGCGCCCGTATCTTGGCGGCAACCTGTTCTCGGGCGGGGCGGAATTCCTGGTTCAGCAGATTTCCGCGTCACCCTTTGGGGATCAGGTCCTTATGCAGCTATACCAATCCCGCCTGCTCAATGTTCCGGAGGAAATGTTCACGGGCATGCGCGCATTGATGGAGGCAATCGTCGCTTCTCTGACCCCCGGCACACTGATGCCCCGCGTGCGTACCGAACTGCTCAACGGCCTGCGCACGCTTCTGGAAAACTCCCTGTATACCTTCCTGCCTGCTACGGTGGTGAACAACGCCATTTTGGCGGGGGTGTTCGGCGTAGCATTTCCCATCGTTTCCGCAAGGGCGAAAAAGATCTCTGTCCCGGATATGGCGCCCTTTGCCTCCTGGCATCTGAGCCGAAGCACAGGTTTGAAGGTGCTGCTTCTGGGGCTTGGCAACCTTCTGCCCGCCCTGTTTCCCAATCCGGGCATGCTGCTGGCCGGCAACATGATGTGGGCTTCCTTCTCCACCATTTTTGTGATCCAGGGTGCTGCGCTGATGGATTTTTTCCAAACGCGGGGCGGAAACCGCCCGGCCTTTCGCAGGCTGTGGCCATGCCTTATTTATCTGCTGATGCCCACACTGCTTATGATCTTGGGTATCGCGGACCAATTTTTGAATATCCGAGGCTTACGAACGCCAAAAGACAAGGAGGAAGGCTGATTATGAAGGTCATTTTGCTCCAGGATGTAAAGGGTTCCGGAGAAAAGGATGAAATCATCAACGTTTCCGATGGATTTGCCCGCAATTATCTTTTCCCTCGTAAATGGGCCGTGGAGGCCACACCCGGTGCGCTGAAGGAAATTGAACGCAAGCGTGAGGCCGAAGCAAAGAAGGAAGCGGAGCGCAAGGCGGAGGCCCAGGCCAAGGCCCACCTTTTGAATGGCAAGGCCATACAGATTACCGCAAAATGCGGCGAAAAAGGCCGCCTGTACGGCAGCATCACCGCCCAGGAAATCGCGGATGCCCTCATGAAGCAGCATGGCGTGCAGGTTGACAAGCGCAAAATTGAGCTTCCCGAACCCATCCGGCATGTGGGGGATGTGGAGGTGACCGTCTGGGTCTATTCCGGCATTACCACCACCATGAAGGTACACGTGGCCGCCGCCGAAAAATAACCTTACGGGGAGGTCGCGACCATGGAGCAAGGGTTAGGCCGGGCCGTGCCGCCCCACAGCCTGGAAGCGGAACGCTCGGTGCTGGGTGCCATGATGCAGGATCCCGCCGCGGTGGTGCTGGCGGCGGAAATGCTCACGGCGGAGGATTTTTACGCTCCTGCCCACCGGGAGCTGTTTTCCGCTATGCGCACGCTGCACCTGAACGGCAGCCCGGTGGACCTGGTGACGGCTGACAGCGAGCTGAACCGCCGGGGCACGCTGGAAGGCATCGGCGGTACCGCCTACCTCATCGAAGTGTCCCAGTATGTGCCCACTACCGCCAATGTGAAAGCGTACATTGGCATCGTATCGGAAAAGTCCACATTGCGCAGGTTGATTTCCGCCTCCCAGCAGATCAGTTCGGAAAGCTATTCCCAGCAGGACCCGGTACCGGATATACTGAACCATGCGGAAAAGGCCATCTTTGACATCGTTATGCGAAGGGCCAGCGGCGATGCGCTTGTCCGTGTGGATGAGATACTGACCTTTACCTATGAAAAAATCGAGGAACTGGCCAGGCTGAAAGGGCAGATAAACGGCGTGCCCACCGGCTTTTATGACCTGGATAACCTGCTTACGGGCATGCACTCAGGCGAATTGATATTGATCGGCGCCCGGCCCTCCATGGGCAAAACCAGCCTTGCCATGAACATCGCGCAGCACGCATGCCTTGCAAAAGGCAAAACCACAGCCGTGTTCAGCCTGGAAATGCCCAAGGAGCAGATCGTTATGCGCATGCTCTGCTCCGAGGCCAGGATCAATCTGCAAAGGGTGCGTTCCGGCACACTTAAGGACGAGGACTGGATGAAGCTGGCCAAGATTTTGGGTCCTATCGCCGCTTCACCCTTGTACATCGACGATACGGCAGGCCTCACCCCCTCCCAGCTCCGAAGCCGCTGCCGCAGGCTGATGATGGACCAGGGCCTGGATTTGATCGTTGTGGATTATCTGCAGTTGATGGGCAGCGATAAAAAGACGGAAAACAGGCAGCTTGAGGTCAGCGAGATCTCCCGGCAATTGAAGGGCATCGCCCTGGAGCTTAAGGTTCCCCTTGTAGCCTGCGCCCAGTTGTCCCGCGCCTTGGCCAGCCGCCAGGATAAGCGGCCTGTGCTCAGCGACCTGAGGGATTCCGGTTCCATTGAGCAGGATGCGGACGTGGTCATGTTCATCCACCGGGAGGGCTATTACAACATGACCGGCGGACAGGAAGACAACATGGGCGAGATCATCCTGGCCAAGCAGCGCAATGGCCCCCTGGGCACGGTAAAGGTGGGCTGGTTCAGCGAATACGCCACTTATACCAACCCCGCGGGGTTTGACGCGCCCCATTAATAAGAGCTAAAGGAGGCTCCGGCTTTATGGAGCAAACAGCCATTTCCCAGTTCACAAAGGATTTGCGGTTCGAGGGCTTTTTGCTGGTCCGGTCCGCCGAGCAGCGCACGGCCACCAGCGGCAGCCGTTACCTGGATATGAACCTGGCGGATAAGTCCGGGGAAATCAACGCCAAGGTGTGGGATGGTACTGCCGCTGCACCCCAAACAGGGTCCGCCATCAAGATACGGGGCCTGGTTTTGGAATACAACGGCCGGCTGCAATTACGGGTCGATAAAATGCGACCTGTGGAGCCGCAGGATGAAATGGATGTTTCATTGCTTACGCCCTGCGCCCCGGAGCCGCCGGAAGAAATGCGCCTTGCGCTTCAAAATGTCATCGACGGCATGACCAGGGAACCGCTGAAGGCGCTTTTGAAGGAAGCGCTGCGCCTGGCCGGTGAGGAGGAGCTTGCCTACTTTCCGGCCGCCCAGCGGCTGCATCATGCCGAGCGCAGCGGGCTGTTGCACCACACCACCAGCATGCTGAAAACCGCGGATGCCATCCTGAACTGCTACCCCTTCCTGGATGCCGATCTTTTGCGGGCCGGCGTGATCCTGCATGATCTGGCGAAAATCGCGGAAATGAACAGCGACAGCTTCGGCAACGTCAGCGATTATACGGCAGACGGGCTGCTGGTGGGCCATTTGGTGCGGGGCGTGGCGCAGCTTAGGGAAGCGGCATCCCGGGTTCAGATCGATGGCGAGCTGGTATTGCTTCTGGAGCATATGATCATCAGCCACCACGGAGAGCCTGAGTACGGCAGCCCCCGCCGCCCCATGTTCCCCGAGGCGGAAGCGCTGCACTGGATCGACGTGCTGGACGCCCGCATGAACGAGATGCGGGGCATCATGGACAGAACCCCGGAAGGCTCCTTCAGCGAAAAGATATGGTCTTTGGACAGGCGTTTGTATCATCCCAGGTATGACAGCTTAATCGGACAGAAGGCCGATGGAGAAATCAAGCCGTAAGTCACGGTTGACGGCGCTTTCATCTGCTGGTACAATAGGCATGATATTTTGTAAAACTGCCGCGAACCGTTAAGCGGGAATGAATTTGACTTGTCATTCGTTATCATGTTTGATGTACCAATATGCATGTAATCGGCAACGGATGGAGGAAATACAATGACGCGAAAAATCAGCCTTGCTTTGCTGCTATGCGTGCTGCTGGCTGTCTTGTCCGGCTGTGTCTCAGAGGAGCTCACATTTTCGACTCAGGCACCGCCTGGTTATGGGGCGTCTACCCCTACGATCGAGCCGGTGGTGGAGCCGCAGGACGAAGGCACGTATGAAGGCGATCCCCTGGGCGAGGAGGATATCGGCGATACCGACATGGGAGCGCCGCAGGAGATAGCGTCCGTGGGGACTTATGCTTATGCCGGCTCCACGCCCCTGCCGCTGGACCCCATTGATATGCCTACCCCCACCCCCCGCCCGGAGCTGACGTTCAGCTATGAGACTTATGAAGTCACCAAGCTGGGCGTGAAGTTCGACGGGCCTTCAGGCTGGATAAGGGATGATTCCGCCAATGATACATTTACCCTTACCGAGCCCAGCCCGCGCGACAATTATACCGCCTTTATCACCATTCGCAAGGCTCCGGTCAGCAAGGAGTACAACCTGAATGACTTGGCGAATGAGGCCAAAGCCATGCTGGAGAGCATCGGCGCCGCCAACTATATCCAATCCACCTGGAAGCCATCCTTGACCGCGACGAGATCGCTGATGGAGCATGATGGCGTCTATGCGAACTATGAGGGTACGCTGGTGGACGGCACCCGTGTGCGGGGCAGGGTGCATGTGACCTGCATCGACAAGACGCTCTACAGCGTTCATCTGTCCCACGCTGCCGGCTACAACACCGATTATCTGCAGAATCATGGGAAGCTGAGAAGTACCTTAACGCTGACCAAATAAGTCCTGCTTTACACCCATGGGCCGCCGATCGGGCGGCCTTTTTTGATGGATCGATGCATAGGTATGAAAGTATTCCAGTCGCTTTACGATATTTCTCCCCTATGTTACAATAGCAAAAGCAGTATTCATTGTCGAAAAAAGGAGGCTGTGCGTTTGCTGTCAAAAAAATACGCAATCATTGCCCGCACGCGCAGCGCCATGATGACATTGATGTCGCTAAGCAATTTATACGCCTTTATGTACTGCATGCTGGTCTCCAGATCACTTGTCTCCATGCCCATTTTTGGGGGAGCACTGTTCATGAGCGGCCGCGCCGCAGCGGTATTCTTTCAAAGCTACACAGGGGAATCCCGCAAATATGTAAGCCTCAGGGCCCGCTGGCTGGGACCGGCGATGCTGACCATCCTGCTTTTGTCCAACTTTTTTCTGCTGATGATTTACCCCGTCACACTGGATAACCCTGCTGTATGGATTATGTTTGCCATTGTGCTGGGCATCACCATGCGGGGCATCCTCTGCCGCCGCATCATGCGCAGGTACGTGAACGGGCAACTGATAAGGCGGCGCTTTTTGATACTGACAGGCCTATGCCACGCGGCGCCCGCGGCGGCGGTGGCCATTTTGCTCACCTGGAGCGTAGATACGCTTCCCGCCTGGCAAATGTTCGGCGGCTTCCTCCTAAGCGCTGTTTTGGAGGCTTACTCCCTGTGGAAGGATAGGCCGGAGCTGAAATATCCCGAAGCCGAGCCTCTCCGGGAGGATTCCTTCCGCTCCCTGACGCAGGGCTTGCGGAAGGTACACGCCTTCAATGCCTATGAGCTGATGCATAACCTGATCCTGGTGGCGCTGCAGGTAACGCTTGTGATGCTCTATACCTTTATCGCCACCTCCGCCCAGGAGATACTCACCTGCATGCTGTTATCCCTGGTATGCACGCTGGCTGCCAGGGAACTGACGGATTGGGTGCTGGCCCGCACCAGCCGCCGGGACCCGGACCCCGCGTATCTGCTGCTGGTTGGCCTATGCTGCTGGCTGTACGGGCTGATCCTGTTCTCCCAGCAGATTTCGGGCAGCCTCAAGTTTGTCAGCGCCTATCTGTCCCTGGCGCTTTGCTCCTGTGGCGCCACTGTCAGCACCACTTGCCTTGCGGGCATGGAGCGGGACATGCATAGGGTGGCGCAGTTTGGCGCGGGTGAGGACTTGAGCGGTTATTCCTTCATGCGCAGCGCCGGGCGGGAAGCCGCTGTGCTCGCCGGGCAGATGCTTACACTATTGCTGTTGACGCTTTTATGCTTCCTGAACGGCTTCAATCTGCCAAGGGATGTGGAAAGCCTGGTGCGCAGCTTCCGGCCCGTATTGGTGGTGCCGGCGCTGTTGCTGGTGCTGGGGGCCATGCTCAGTGTGCTGAAATTTCCCCTTACCAAGCGGTATTTGAATAAGCTGCAGCGGTTTTTGCAGCTTCAAAAGGATGGCGAAGAAAACGCGCCGCTGAAGACCCAGTTGGAAACGGTGGTTATCCGCCGCCATCCCCGGCGCTACGGCCTGAAGCTTTTGATGTTTTTCCTGCGCCCCTTTTACTATCACCGGCTGGTGGGCCGGGAAAATGTGCCTGCAGGAATGGACGGGCGGCTGATCTTCGTCTGCAACCATGGCGAGTTGTATGGCCCTGTGGTCACCAACCTGTATGTTCCCTTCTCCTTCCGGCCCTGGACCATCAGCGATATGATGGACAGCCGGGAAAACGTGACGGATTACTGCTACAAGTATACCTTCAAGCGGCAGAAGTGGCTGCCTGAAAAACTCAAAAAGCCCATGGCCCATTGGCTGGCTCCCCTTTGCATCTGGGCCATGCACTCCATTGAAAGCATCCCTGTCTACCGCAACAAGCCAAGGGAGCTGATGGCTACCTTCCGCCTGTCTGTGGAAGCCATGCAGGCGGAAGACAATCTGCTGATTTTTCCGGAAAACCCTGATGCCCCAACCCTTGATAAGCCCGGCTACCTTCGCAGGGGCATCGGCGATTTCTTCACCGGCTTTGCCATGCTTGCCCCATTGTATTACAACAAAACCGGAAAGCAGGCCATCTTTGTACCGGTATACGCCAGCCGCGAAAAGCGCACCATCACCTTTGGAAAGGGCATCGAATATGACCCGGATAACCCACCCACCGAGGAAAAAATGCGTATTGTGAACACCCTGCGGGAATCCATGCTGGCCATGGGCCAGGCATCGGGGGATTTATGATCCCGTTTTCATGCCGCCGGCCGCCATCCGGGATACTGGATACCGAATCGCCGTTCATTTGCATATTCTGATTGCAACCGCACAAACTACCCTTTGAATTCGGGTATGGATTCAAAAGGGATAGCGATTATGAGCATAGACGTGATCGTACTGGCGCTGGGATGGATCATCACCATAGCCGTGCTCTTTTTTTCCATACCTATAAACAGGATCAGAGAAGCGCTGCTGATCTTTTTCTTCAAGCAACTGATCACGTGGATCCTGGGCATTACAGTCGCACAGTACGGGCTGATCGAATATCCTGTCAGATCGTTTCCTTATGCCACGCGGGCAAGCTTTGATTTCGAATACTTCATATATCCCGCAGTTTGTGTTGTTTTCAATCTGCATTACCCGGAAGGAAAAAGCCGTTTCAGGCAATTCATGCACTACGCTATCACCTGCACAATAGTCACGGTTGTCGAAGTGCTGTGTGAGAAACATACCAACATCATAAACTACATCCATTGGACCTGGTATATCACATGGCTCACACTTTTCATTACCTTTTTTGCGTCAAGAAAATTTTATGTATGGTTCTTCCGCAGGCATAAAAAGGCCTGATGAAAAGGGCTTTTACCATATCGGCACTTTCAGCAGCACCATATAAAGTACCGTGGAAGCCGCGATGCTCAGAATGACGCTCCGCTTGAAAAGATGCAAACCCATCGCCGCAAGCGCGGCCAAGGCCTCAGGCAACCCGAAGGGCGGCCGTGCAAAGTCCACCGCCTTGAAGCAATACACCACCAGCATCCCCATCACAGCATGGGGCAGCACCCGTCCCAGATACCGTATGAAGGGCGGGGCCTTTTGCGCCTTTGGGAAAAGTACAAAAGGCGCCACGCGGATCAGGAGCGTGGCCAGTGCAATAATCGCTATGGTTGCCGCCGCCTGAAAGCCGCTCATTCTGCCACCGCCTTTTCAAAGTATCTGCGCAATAGCGCAAATAGAATCAGCAGGCCGCCCATGGCCGGAAGCAGGAATTGATCCGGGCCAAAGAGCAAAAGGCTTACAACGGAAACACCCACGCCCATGAGGGCCGGGCCGTGGGCTTTCAAAAATCCCTGAACGGCCTTCTCCTTGCCGGCGCCCAGCCACTGCTCCACAAAAATCACCACAAATAGGGCCGTCATGGCAAACGCGATGCCGCTTGTGTCGAAAGTGATCCATTTCCCAGCCAGGCTGCCTATAAGGGAGCCCAATACCCAATAGCTTTGGTTCAAAAGCGAGATAAAGAAAAAGATATTCTGCTCTCCCGCTGAAGACGGAGGTTTCATACCGCTCAGCAGCGCATATGTTTCATCCGTCAGGGAAAAGACCATATACGGCTTTCGCCATCCCATGCAGGAAAACGGCTCCAGCATGGTCAGCCCGTAGAACAAATGACGGGCATTGACCAGGAGCGTCACGGCCAGCGCTGTCAGCGGTGAAAATGACACGGCCAGAAGGCCGGCGGCCACAAACTGCATGGAGCCGGCATAAATGAACAAGCTCATGGCCAGTGCCCATACCGCGCCATAGCCCTTGCCCTTGAGCAAAATGCCAAAGGCCGTGCCTAAAAACAGGTACCCCGCCATCACAGGCATAGTATGGGGAAAGGCGGCCTTCACGGCCGCCAGCAGGGAGGATTTAGAAGAGTTCATTTGCATAAAAGAAAAGATGACTCCTTTAACGCGAAGGATTGCGAGGAAGAGCCAAAAATCCGTAAAAGCGTATCCGCGCTTTTCACAACCGTGTTATGCCTGCAGCATCTGCTGATAAAACTGTATGCCCAGTTCCAGATTCTCTATGGATATGCGCTCGTTCACAGGGCAAAGGCCTTCATCTTCCCCCAGCCTGAAAGGGGAAAACCTATAAATATTGCCGCCAAGCTCCTCATAGCACCTGGCATCCGTGGTGCAATAGTTCAGACTCGGTACAGCAACCGTATCGGGGAACAGGATCTGGATGGCAGTGGCCAACGCCTCCCAGGCCGGGCCGCTGGCCGGCGAAAGGCCGCTGGGACGCTCAGCCCTTTGTACCATCAGGCGGATGTCTCCCGGTCCCGCCGCCGCCCGCAAATGGGCGATCACATTTTCCACGGAATCACCCGGCAAAATCCTGCAGTGATAGGTGAGCGCGTTATGGCGGGACAGCCTGTCAGGCAGCATGCTTGCCTTGGCCTGGGTAATCACCGCGGTGCTGCGAAGCTCTGCCTGAGGGAGGTCTCCATACCGCAGCGCCATGCGCAAAACAGGAAGGAACAGACGGGGATGCGCATAAACCATGCGCCTGAAAAAAGGCAGGTGAGGGGCCATCGCCTTGAACATCCACTCTACTGGCGGGCTGAGCCTTATTTTCATAGGGCTTTGGGTAACCCGCGATGCCGCCAGCACCAGCTTTTCCAGGTCGGTGGGCGAACAGGGCCGGGCAGCATATCCACCCTCCCCGGTAATGGATAGCGTAATATCCGCATATCCTTTCTCCGCAATGCCCACCTTGGCAAAGCGGCCTTCCACCGCTCCGCCGCCATCCAGGATAAAGGCAGGCTCCACACCCTGAGCCTGCAGGATTCTGCACATTTGCTTGGCGCTGGAGCCGAGAACCTCCGCATCCTGGGAAAAGGCGAACCAAATGTCTGTGCTGGGCCGCCAGCCGTTCTGAAGCAAGCTTTCCGCCGCCTCACACAAGGCGATCAGACGGCCCTTGCCCTCCCAGGCTCCCCTGCCCCATACATATCCCTGGGTGATGGCGCCGGAAAAGGGCGGCTCCGTCCACAAGGGAAGTGTATCCTCCTCTATTGGCGTCACATCCAAATGGCCAAGGAACAAAAGCGGCCTGGCCTTTTGCGCACCTGGCAGAAGCATCAAAAGCGAGCCCCCCGCCACCGTCTGGGCATGGGCTGATGCAAACAGCGTGGGATAGGCTTCCCTAAGCCCCTCCTGCAACTGAAGGTGAGAGGCCAAATCATTGTCCTTCGGCTCTCTATGGGATATGGTTTGATGGGTGACAGCCATCGACAGCGTCCGGGCGGCATGAGCGCCGTCCACCCTGGGATTCCACCTTCCCACTCAAACACCCCCTTGTTCTATGTTGTAGTTCGCCGCAGGCAAAAAAACTCCTGTTTTCAACAAAATTCTTTTGCCGGCACAGCCTTGTGAAAAAAAGAACTGGCAACGGCCCTTAAGACGTGGTATAATATGCGCTGATATGGTCTGGCGGAGGTGGCCGGCCTATCGATATCCGGACTTATCATCACAGCCAGGAGCGATGGTTTTTTATGAAAAAGATCGGTGTATTGACCAGCGGCGGAGACAGCCCCGGAATGAATGCCGCCGTCGTATCTGTTGCCCGCAGCGCGGCTATGTACGGCATGCCGCTTATCGGCATCAAGCGGGGTTATAACGGCCTTTTGCACAAAAGCGAAAAGCTGGAAGATGACGTTATTGAAATGCAACTGGATACCGTGCTGGATATTGCAGACCTGCCGGGTACATACCTGCGCACCGCCCGCTGCAAGGAATTTCTTGATCCAGAGGTCCGGGCAAAAGCGGCCCAGTTCATCAGGGACCTGGATATCTGCGGTTTGGTGATCATCGGCGGCGATGGAAGCTTTCAGGGTGCCATGCGGCTGTGCGAGCTGGGCATCCCCTGTATCGGCATTCCCGGCACCATCGATAATGACCTTCCCTATACGGAAATGACACTGGGCTTTGATACCGCCGTCAACGTGTGCATAGACGCAGTACGTTCCATCCGCGCCACTTCCCGCAGCCACGACAGGCCCGCAGTGGTGGAAGTCATGGGCCGCCATTGCGGTGATATCGCATTGAACACAGCCGTCTCCACCGGCGCTGAAATCGTCATGGTGCCGGAAGTAACCTGGAGCGTGGAATCGGTGGCCCGCCGTTTGAACGCCCTGATCGCCCAGGGCAACACCCGCGCTACCATCGTGATAGCGGAAGGCTGCTGGGAATCCATGAAGCCTTTTGATTTTTGCGCATTCCTGAACGCCAATGGCAAAAAATGCTTCGATGGCGAGCCTATGAGCGCCGTGCGCCTTGCCTCTGTCTTGAAGCGCAAGTGCGGCATGGTGGAAGCCCGTGCCACGGTGCTGGGCTATACGCAGCGCGGTGCCAGCCCCACCTTCCGCGACAGCGCCTTTGCCTTTGAGGCCGGCAACATGGCCGTGCAGCTTTTGCGCGACGGCATCAGCAACCAGGTCATCGGTGTACGCCAGGGCAAGGTGTTCCATGTGCCCATCGAGCGCGCACTGAAGTGTACCCGCCGGTTCAACAAAAAGCTGTATTCGCTGGTGAATCAGATATAACCTTTATTGAATGCTTGAACGGGGCTGCCTCTAAAAGAGACAGCCCCGCCTGCGTCTATACAGATTCATTTGGAGGAGAAATCTTCAATGCCGCGCAGCAGTTCCAGTTCCCGCACATCCCTGGCGGTGGTGTACATCTTGCGGGTCAGGACGGCGCCGGTTCGGTAAAACAGGCAGATGAACGGGACATCCTGGGCGAATTGCTGCTGTATGGCGGCCAAGGCCTGAGCAAAAGCGGTGGGATCATTCTTGGACCTAAGCTCTTTGAACAGGCTGGTCATTTCATCGCTGCTATAGCGGCAGAAGTTGCCCGTGTTGCCTTTCATCAGAATAAACCCGGGGTCCGGCACAGCATCCATCTGGTAGGAAGCCAGCGCCAGGTCAAACTTCCCGTTGACCAGGCGGCTTGAGATATCTTCAAAGGTGCCGGTATTCACCTTGACCTGGATACCCACCTGCGCCAGCATATCCTTGATCATATTCGCCGTTTCCACGCGCACATTGTTGTCGCTGTCCTCATAGACGTAAAGCTGCAGATGCAGGTTCTTCCTTTTTCCGTCATCCCCCACCTTGTTCAGGAAGCCGTCATTGTCCAGATCCTTCCACCCCTCCTCCGCAAGGAGGGCTTTCGCCTTTTCTACGTCATAGGTGTAGGCTCCGGGCGTTTCGGAATACAGCCAGTTGCCGGCGGGCAAAGGCGTATCGGTGCGGGATACCATGTTCATGTATACCTGTGCGGCAATCGCGTCCACATTGATGGCATATCGGACGGCCTGGCGCACCTTGAGGCTGTCCAGCGGGAAGGAGCTGCGGCTGTGGTTGATGAGCAGCGTTTCCAACTGCCGGGAGCGGTAGTCCAGCCGGAGGGAAGCCGTACCGCTTCTGTATTGGGCGGCGGCTATGGAGCGGGTGAAGATCGTGTCCACCCGGGCATACTCATAGCTGTCAATGATCTCCTTGTTGGAGGTGTGGAAGGTGGCCATGATCTGTTCCACCTGAGGCTTCTGGCGCCACCAATTGTCATTGGCGGTCAGCCATATATAATCCTGCGGCCTGAAATCGGAAATCACATAGGGCCCCGTGCCCGGCGGGCCCGCCATTTGGACCCGGTCGGCCGGAAGGATGGGGAACGTCAGGGCATACAAGAGGCCGTAATATCCCCGTTCCGCCGTTATCACCACGGCCAAATCGCCATCGGCCTTGATGCTTTTGATAAAGTAGCGCAGATTCCCGTAATAGCCCTTGTCTGTGACCGTTTCATCATTGGCTATACCGAGAATATATTCGACGGTGGCCACCACATCATTTGCGGTAAGCGGCGTACCGTCGGAGAAAGTGACGCCGCTGCGCAGATGGAACTTCCAATTTTTTCCGCTGCCCGTGGGCGCCTCCCACCGCTCGCATAGCAATCCCTTGGGGCGGTAGTCGTCGTCAATGGTGATCAAGCTCTCGTACACCAGTCCGTACAGAGAAGTCAAATCCCGTTCCAGCGGCTGCAACGGGTAAATCTCCGTGGTTTTGGTAGAAATGACACCAATGGTCATGTCTGTGCCCACATTGGAGGCCAATGCCTCCCCAGGCAGGCACATCATAAGGCACAGCGCAATCAGGACTGCCTTATGAAGGCTGTTCCTCCTTGGTAAAGTATAATCTCTCGTAAATCGCATAGGCCGAAACCACCCTTTGTGCATATTGCTTCGTAGGACCATCCACCATGTCATTGATACGTATCGTTTGCCCGTCCAGGGAATAGTCAGGATTCATGAGCCAGCCGGAAACCTCGCCCTGCCCGGCGTGATAGGCGCTGGCCACCAAAATGGGGTCACCATTGAACCTCTGTGACAAATAGCCGATATACCAGCTTCCGTAACGGATGTTTGCCAGAGGATCATACATCATCTCAAAGTTGTAATTGGTCTCCTCATCCAGTTTATCGGCGATCCAGGCAGCAGTGTCGGGCATTACCTGCATAAGCCCCCGGGCTCCTACGGAGCTTTCGGCATCCCTGCGGTAGGAGCTTTCGCACAGGATGATGGCTGCCAGGAAGGCGGGCTTCACGTTGTTCCGCCCGGCCGCTTCCTCAATGGCTTGCAGATATTGCCCGGGCAGGGGATGCTCCGACAGCAGCTTTTGATGGGCGGCCTCCCTGGCCGCCTGCTGCGTATTCAGATATGTCTCCATCACCGCTTTGGCCAGAATCAAGCCGATCACCGCAAGCAGCATCACGATCAAAATGGCCGCCAGCCAGCGGTCCATCCGGACCGGCCGGCGTGAAACGCGGCTAGCCGCGGATGAGGAAA
>JAEWWY010000113.1 GCA_023458835.1 Bacillota bacterium | reverse complement strand
GCCGCGGCAGATTGCGGCCTCTATCCGGAATCCGGTATCCATGATCCGGTATCCGGTAATCAGAATCCGGAATCCAATAAGACGGGGGACAAGCCTGTAAAGCGCGCCCGGTTCACCCCTCCCTCCGCGGAGGAGGTGGGCGCCTACTGCCGGGAGCGCGGGAATGGCATCGACGCCCGGCGGTTTATAGACCACAATACCGCAAACGGCTGGATGGCGGGCAAAGTGAAAATGCAGGACTGGAAAGCTGCCGTGCGCACATGGGAAAGAAACGGCAGGGAAAGGGGCGAAAGCAATGGCCCTGGAACACATAGGGCAAACAATGCCGGATTTCATGGCAATGATCCGCCGGAATCATCCGCAGGCGTTCACGCAGACCTGCCGGGAATCCAGCGATGCTAAAGCCTGCCCCCAATGCGGCGGCATGGGCTGGTATGCCTCAAAGCTGGATATGGAGAAGGGCGACCTTCACCAGCGGGCCATCCCCTGCGCGTGCATGGCGGCCGAACGCTCCCGGCGGATGATGGAGAAATCGGGCCTTGGGCGGGCCATCGATACCATGCGGCTTGACAACTATGAGTGCGGCAAACAGCACCAGCACCTGATGTACAAGGCCGCCACGGGCTTTTTGGCATCGGACGGCAGCGAATGGCTGTACCTTGGCGGGCAGCCCGGAACGGGAAAGACGCATCTTTGCACCGCGGTCTGCGGGGAGCTTTTGAAAAGGGGAACGCCGGTGAGGTACATGCTGTGGACCGCCGAGGCCGACAGGATCAAGACCTGGTCCAAGAATCCGCAAGTGCTGGATGACGTTCTTGAGCCGCTTTTGTATGTGGATGTGCTGTATGTGGACGATCTGTTCAAGGGGGCGGCAAAATATGAGGGAAGGCTGTCCCCCACAGCGGCGGATATGAAGCTTGCTTTCGAAATTTTCAACGCCCGGTACATTAACGGCCTGCGCACCGTTATTTCCTGCGAGTGGGATCTGCTCGACCTGGTGGACATGGACCAGGGGACCTTTTCAAGGGTGTATGAGCGGTGCAGGAAGTTTGTGGTGTGCGTGGCGCCGGACCGGTCAAAAAACCATAGGCTGGGAGGTTAACATGGCCAACAGCAAACTATCCGCCCTTGCCAAGTGCCCGTATTATAAAACGTATACGATGCGGTCCATCACATGCCAGTGGCTCAGGGGCCGTGAGCTGTGCCAGCGCTTTGACCTGGAGGGCATACGCGAAAAGTACATGTGCAAATACTGCTGCACGATGCAGTACGGCCAGTGCCCCTTCGCGTCGCTGATGGACAGGCATTTGGGGGCGCCGGCGGCGCGGAGGGTGCGGCAGGCACATGTGCCGGCGCGGGAGATCAGCTTCCTGGAGGGAGCGGGAGGGTGAGCGAATTGGATGTGCCGGATGTGAGGGCCTGGAGGAGGGGCGCAGCGGGGCCGGAGCGATTACACCTCATCCGGCGCTGCGCGCCACCTTCCCCTTGAGGGGAAGGCTGAAACGCCGGATATGAAAGCCTGGAGGAGGAGCGCAACAGGGCCAGAGCGGTTGCACCTCATCCGGCGCTGCGCGCCACCTTCCCCTTGAGGGGAAGGCTTTGTGAAACGCGGGATGTAAAGCGGACGGCGCAAAGGGGACGGCGCAAAAGGGAAGGCACGAAAGAGACGACACGAAGGGGAGAAAAGCCCCTTCTTTTTTTGTATGATCAGGTTGGAGGTGGTGGTTTGTGTGCTGACGGAAAAGCAAAAGCGGTTTGCCGACGCCTATATCCAAAATCCAAACGCGGCGCAGGCGGCCATCCAGGCCGGGTATAGCAGGAGGACGGCAAAGGAACAGGGAAGCCGGCTGCTGGCAAGGGCCGGCGTCCGCGAGTATATGGACAGGCGGCTTGAGAAGCAGGAGAAAAAAGAGATCGCCAGCCAGGAGGAAGTGCTTGAAACGCTCACGGCCATCATGCGGCAGCAAAAGAAGGATACGGTGGTTGTAAAAACCCTTGAAGGGGTGGAGCAGGTGGAGGTGCCCAACAAGGTATCCGACGCGCTGAAGGCAGCCAATGCCCTGGCAAAAACCTACGGGCTGCACCATGCAAGCCCTGCCGGCGAAGGGGCGGAGGATGGACAGCGGGCTGGAGGAACGGTTGAAATCCCTTCCGTTCTTCCGGGGGAGGGGGCGCCGGATGCATAGCGTATGGTCGCCCCAGCGCATGCAGGCCGTATTTATGAGCCGGTGGGAGTACGAGGCGCTGTACGGCGGCGCCGCCGGCGGCGGGAAGAGCGACGCGCTCCTGGCCGAAGCCCTGCGGCAGGTGCATATCCCCCACTACCGGGCGCTGATCCTGCGCAAAACATTCCCCCAATTGACCGAGCTGATGGACCGCAGCCGGGAGCTGTACAAAAGCGCGTTTCCGGAGGCCGGGTATAACGACGGCAAGCATGTGTGGATATTCCCTTCAGGCGCCAAGGTCTACTTTGGCTCCATGCAGCATGCCAAGGACCGTATCAACTACCAGGGCAAGCGGTATGACTTCATCGCCTTTGACGAGCTCACTCATTTTACCTGGCAGGAGTATTCCTACATGTTCAGCCGCAACCGGCCCGGCGGGCCTGGCACGCGGGTATACATCCGGGCCGCCACCAACCCCGGCGGGACGGGCCACGGCTGGGTGAAGGAGCGGTTTATCACCAAAGCGCCGCCCATGACCACCGTATGGGAGGGCAGGAAAAGCCGGATCTTCATCCCCGCCACCGTCTATGACAATCAGATTCTGCTTCAAAACGACCCCTCATACCTGGACAGCATGCGCTTGATGCCCGACGCGGAGCGGAACGCGCTGCTGCACGGCTCCTGGGACAGCTTCAGCGGCCAGGTGTTCACCGAGTGGAGAAATGATCCGGCCCATTACTTTGACCGCAGGCATACCCACGTCATCGATCCGTTTGAGATACCGGCGCATTGGCGCATATACCGCGGTTTTGACCCGGGATATGCAAGGCCCTTTTCGGTGGGGTGGTTCGCGGCCGACGAAAAGCGCCGCATATACCACATCAGGGAATTTTACGGCTGGAACGGCACGCCCAACTGCGGCAGCTATACGGACGACGCTGCCATCGCCCGGAAGATATACGAGATCGAGCACGACGACCCGATGCTAAAG
>JAEWWY010000112.1 GCA_023458835.1 Bacillota bacterium | reverse complement strand
GAGGCATACCCAAAGCGGAAAGCGGTATCCGGGATATTGACCGCATAGTCAAGGGCGATATCGATCCATTGTTCCGGCTGCCAGGGGGAAGCAAGCGCGATGCGCAGCACGGTTTTGGCATCATCGTTATAGCGATGGCCGGATGCCTGACCGCCAAGCAGCACTTCCGTAATGGAGATGCCGCCTTCGCTGAAGCCGCCGGGATAGCTTTGCTCGTATACGTCTTCGATGGCCGCCGGGCTGTATTCCTCCGAGGCGAAGGCGTTGGCATAGGTGCGCAGCACCACGTCCGAAAGCGCCTGGCCGCTTCTGTTTTGAAGGCGCATCGTTTGCCGGGCCTTTATCTGCCCCGCCTCCGGGAAAAACTCCGCCGTGATGGATACCTCGTTGAGCCCTTGGGCGGCGGCTGTAAGCACGGCCCCCTGGGGAGGCAGAGCCGGTGATCCCGCAAAAACATTCAGGCACAGCAGCACCGCAAGCAATGCAACGGCGCCGCCAAGGGCGGCATACCGCATGACCATGCGGCGGCGCTTTGCCCCTTCCGGGGAAGAAATGGTCCGCACCCGCGCTTTGTTCATATCGTCTCCCCAAGCGGCCGGCGAAAACGCGGCCGCTCTGTCCATTATACTACATTTTGTGGTGGCTTTCCAGCATTTCCCCACCCGCATGTGCAAAAAATCGCCTCGTCCTTCGCTATTTCCGCCAGCAAGGGTGATTTTTCCCCCGAATGCACAAGCATCAAATGATGCAGGGGCCTGGTGCACAGCACATACAAAAGGCGGCAGAAAAAGGGTTCATCCGGATACACATCGGCGCCGGCATCGGCCACCAGCACGCAGTCGAATTCCAGGCCCTTGACCAATGCGGCGGGGATCACCAGCACCCCGCCCTCAAAGTGGCTGTCCCCGGCTTTTAAAAGCCTTGCGTTCAGCCCGGCGGGCAAGGCGCGGTAGAGGGTCATGCATCTATCCTCCGTCTTTTCGATGAGGGCGATGCTGTGATATCCTTCCTTCACCCAGGCGGCCGCCTGGCCGGCAATAGCCCGGATCCGCTCCCTGTCATTTTCGCAGGCCATAATGGCTGGTTTTTCGCCGTGGCGCAAAACCGGCTCTGCCTGCTTTTGACCGGGTACGGGATGGCGGGCGGCGATGCGGCTTGCCACGGTCATGATCTCCATGGTGTTGCGGTAGCTGACGATCAGTTGCTTTTTATCGGCCTGGCCGCGGAATACTTCCCCCGCTACCTCATCCCAGTCCCGGATACCCTCATCGCCGTGGATACCCTGCATCAGATCGCCTACCATAGTAAACGATTCATGCCCGGCCATTTCTTTCAAAAGCTGGCAGTGGAAAGGCGAAAAATCCTGGGCCTCGTCCATCACCACATGGCTTACGTTCAGCCGCGGCATGCCGAACACCCGCCGCCCGATGACGGCAATGGCCGGCAGATCCTCCGCCCCGGCCTCCCCGCGGCCAAGGGATTCCCGGGTGCGCAAAAGAAGCTCCGCCCCGTCCGCGCCGAGGAAATTCTCCTGCTCCAGATGGGAAAGGAACGCTTTGTATACCTCCAGCACATTCATGGACGGCCATGTGCCGGGATAGGCTTTCAGGAACTTCTTCTGTTCCTCCTTCATTTCAGCCAGCCGCTTTTCCCGGCTCTCCAGCAGCTTTTGGGTGCGTGCGCGCCGCTCCTCATTATCCGGCAAACGCATAACAAGCATGTCCAGCCGCTCCCTGACCATGGCCTCCACCTGCTGCGTCATGCGCTCCATTGCCTTCTTCAAACGGCCCTGCATATACTTTTGCAGCTCCGCCACCCGCTGCCGAAGGGGGAAGGGCTTCAACTGCGTAAGGTAAATGGTTTGCAGCTCGGCCCCGGTATAGAGTACCTCATTTCCAAAGCGCACATCCCCGGTTGGGATAACCTGGCGCTCATAGATGTCCAAATAATCCTCCAGCGCCCGCTTAAAGCGCAGGGAGCCCTTGATGCGAAGCACTGCGCCCAGGGTCATCCGCTCCGCCGCCGTCATGCGCAACTGGTCCTCCAGGCGGTTTTCCCAGCGCACCTTGACCATTTGCTTGCCCAGGCAGCGCCGGCACAGGTTCAGGAAGGTTGTCTGCTGCACCTGCTGAACGCCCAGGTCCGGCAGGACGGCGGAGATATAGTCCAGGAAAAGAGGGTTCGGGGCCACGATCATCATGGAGGCGGGCGAGAGCGTTTCCTGATAGGCATATAAAAGCCAGGCGATGCGGTGCAGTGCGATCGTTGTTTTTCCGCTGCCCGCGACCCCCTGGACAATTAAGGGTTTTCCTATGCCGTGACGGATCACGATGTTCTGCTCCGCCTGGATGGTGGTGACGATCTCCCGCAGCCTGTCGGTGCTTACCGAGCCCAGAACACCCTGCAGATAGGCATCCTGGCTGACGACGCCCGAATCGAAGATCCCTGTGAGGCGGCTATCGGTAACGGTGATCATCCGTTTGAGTGTCAGTTCCCCCTCCACCCTGCCGTCCGGGGCCTCGTAGGCCATGGGACCCACCTGGCCGGAGTAGTACAGGTTGGCCACGGGGCTTCGCCAGTCCACCACCTCCACGCTGTACTCCGGCGTTTTCAGAACGCCCCAGCGGCCCAGGTAATGTGTCTCCGGTGTGCCGCCCTTGGGGATGAAGTCCAGCCTGGAGAAAAAGGGCTGGCGGCGGGCCAGTGCAAGCTGGTGCAGCGTTTGCAGCTTCATGCGCAAAATGTTCAGCGTCACCACTTCATCCGCATCGATGCCTTCCGGCACCTTGATCACCCGGTCCTCCTCCGCTCCGACCCCCGTTTCCGCCTCCAGCTTGCCGATTTCGCCGTGGATTACAGATAACGTACGTGAAAGCCGCGCGGCCTCCGGCACGGCATCCGGGTGGTCCGGCAGACGCCATTCCATAGGGAACACCTCCCAACATTATTGCTTTTTTCAAGGCGAGAATAAATATTATAGTGTCCTTTCGGTCTGTTGTCAATCAGTTTTTTTGGTGCGGGTAGAGGTTCTGCCGGGTTGCCGGGTGGATGTTCGTTCCTTTGGTATATGGAAAACCGGTGCATGGCGGGCGAATGATATTCGCCCCTACGGCGTCATTTGCTTATCGGCTTCACTACCGGGACATATGCGA
>JAEWWY010000111.1 GCA_023458835.1 Bacillota bacterium | reverse complement strand
TCCGCAAGATCGATGAAGCGTACCAGTTCGTCCGCGATGTGGCCATGGACGGCAAGAGCATCCTGTTCGTAGGCACCAAGAAGCAGGCGCAGGAGAGCATCGAGTCCGAGGCCAAGCGCTGCAACATGTTCTATGTCAACAACCGCTGGCTGGGCGGCATGCTCACCAACTTTCGCACCATCAGGGCCCGCGTGGAACGGCTCAACACCATCGACCGCATGGAGCAGACGGGGCAGTTCAGCCTCCTGCCCAAAAAAGAAGTTATCCAGCTCGAGCATGAGCGTGAAAAGCTGGAAGCCAACCTGGGCGGCATCCGTGAAATGAAGAAGCTTCCCGGCGCGCTGTTTGTGGTAGACCCCCGCAAAGAGCATATCGCCGTTACCGAAGCCCGCATCCTGAACATCCCCATCGTGGGCATCGTGGATACCAACTGCGATCCCGATGAGATCGATTATGTGATCCCCGGCAACGACGATGCCATCCGTGCCGTAAAGCTGATCGCCGGCAAGCTGGCCGACGCCGTGCTGGAAGGCAAGCAGGGCGTGCAACTGGACAGCGAGCCCGGGGAAGCTGCCGCCGTTCCGGAAGAGGCTGTGGAGGCCTGAGGATTCGGCCGTTTGACGGCATATCCCAAGGATGTGTGAGGAGGAAATTCAATGGAAGTTACGTCCGCAATGGTGAAGGATCTGCGCGAGCGCACAGGCGCCGGCATGATGGATTGCAAAAAAGCGTTGCTGGAATGCGATGGCGACATAGATAAGTCCATCGCGTATCTGCGTGAAAAAGGCCTGGCCGCCGCCGCCAAGAAGGCCGGCCGCATCGCCGCCGAAGGCATGGTGGAATCCTTCATCCACATGGGCGGCAAGATTGGCGTTCTGGTGGAAGTCAACTGCGAGACCGACTTTGTGGCCAAAACCGATCAGTTCAAGGCCTTCTGCCATGATGTGGCGATGCATATCGCCGCTTCCAACCCCCTGTATGTGGCAAAGGAAGAAGTTCCCATGGAATCCCTGAACAAGGAAAAGGAAATTTTCCGCGCCCAGGCGCTCAACGAAGGCAAGCCCGAAAAGATCGTGGACCGTATGGTGGAAGGCCGCGTGGAGAAGTATTACAAGGAAGTCTGCCTCCTGGAGCAGCCCTTTGTGAAGGATCCGGACAAGACCATCAAAGACCTGGTAAGCGACGCCACCGTGGCCATTGGGGAAAAGATCAGCATCCGCCGCTTTACAAGGTATGAGCGGGGCGAGGGCATCCAGAAGCGGGAAGACAACTTCGCTCAGGAAGTTGCAGAGCAGCTCAGCAAGATCTAACGTGCCGCAAAGGGAACGCGCAATGAACCGCTTGTGTGTTCCCTTTTTCATGCGCACAAGTCCAATTTCGGCAAGGGGGAAGGATCAGAATGTTATCCGTTTACAAGCGTATCCTGCTCAAACTCAGCGGGGAAGCATTGGGCGGCGAAGAGGGCGTGTTCGACCATGTGCAGATTTCCCGCGTGGCCCAGGTGATCCGCCAGGTCAAGGAGATGGGCGTACAGGTGGGCATCGTGATCGGTGCGGGCAACATCTGGCGCGGCCGCCAGGGTCCCACCGCCCAGATGGACCCTGTGATCGCCGACCAGATGGGCATGCTGGCCACCGCCATCAACAGCCTGTGCATCCTGGATGCGCTGACCCGTCTTGATATCAAGGCGCAGGTCTTTTCCGCGGTGGATATGCACAGGTTTACTCAGTGCTACAATACCGCCGTCGCCCAGGAGCGCATGGAGGAAGGCGCCGTGCTCATCTTCGCCTGCGGCACGGGCAACCCCTTCTTCTCCACGGATACCGCCGTGGTCCTTCGGGCCATTGAGCTCAAGGCCGACGCCGTGCTGATGGCCAAGAATATCGACGGCGTGTACGATGCCGATCCCAGGCATGTGCCGGATGCAAAGCTCATCCATGACATCACCTATGAAAAAGCGCAGCAGATGGGCCTTAAAGTGATGGACGCGGCCGCCTTCTCCCTTTGCAGGGAAAACAACGTGCCCATGGTCCGCCTGTTCGGCCTTCAGGAGCCTGAGAATATATTGAAGGTGCTCAGCGGGGAGAACCTGGGAACATTCGTGCATCCATAGCGGTATTTTGATGATCATGGTGTGTTATTGGTCCAAGATGCCAATTTTAACTTGCCAGATAGGCGCAAACCGATTACAATAGATAAAGCAAGTATGTTCGCATGGAGGGTGATCCCATGTATAAGGAAGTCATTGACGCCGCCAAGGAAAAGATGAAAAAGACGGCCGCCGTGTACCAGCGCGAGATGGTCTCCCTGCGGGCGGGCCGCGCCAACCCACAGCTTTTGGACAGGATCAAGGTAGACTATTACGGCGTAGAGACACCGCTGAATCAAATGGCCAACATCGCTTCCCCCGAACCCAGGTTATTGACGATTTCCCTGTGGGATCAAAAGGCCATCCCCATGGTGGAAAAGGCGATTTTGAAAAGCGATTTGGGGCTCAATCCCACCAATGATGGCAAGCTCATCCGCCTGGGGGTGCCGGAGCTGAACGAGGAACGCCGCCGTGACCTTACCAAGCTGGCCCGCAAGGGCGCCGAGGATGCCAAGGTGGCGGTGCGGTCTATCCGCCGTGACGCCATGGAGCATTTGAAGAAGCTGAAAAAGGACAGCGTCATCACCGAGGATGAGCAGCGCAAGGCGGAGGAGGAACTGCAAAAAACCACCGACGCCGCCATCAAGGACGTGGACAAGATCTGCGCCGACAAGGAAAAGGAAATCATGGAAGTTTGACCATGACGCATGAGGACGTGCTGGGCCTGCCCTTAAAGGAGGCCCGCGAGATTCTGCTTGCCCGGGGCGTTGAGGTGACGCAGGTGCTATGGACCTGCGCGCCCAAGTCTCCGCAGCAGGAGGGGAATGCCCGGGTGGTAGCTCTCCGGCAGGATGGCCGCATCCTGGTGGCCGCCCGCTTCTTGGACGGCATGATCCAGGCTTGATTGACGAAGGATGCATGCGCGGGCCACGGCTACGCGCATGTTGTCTATTATCGGGGAATACCCTACAGGGAGATGCCTGCATGAAGTCAGCACAGGTTCAGGCGCCGCTGCCTTTGGAACAGTTGCCCCGCCATGTGGCCATCATTATGGATGGCAATGGCCGCTGGGCAAAAAAGCACAAGGTGAAGGTGGCGCTGGGCCACCGCAACGGCGTGGAGGCGCTGCGGGGCGTGATCAGGGAAAGCAGTGATTTGGGTATCCG
>JAEWWY010000110.1 GCA_023458835.1 Bacillota bacterium | reverse complement strand
ATCACCACAGACGGCCTTTTCATTTCTTCCCGCGCCGCATCAAAGGCCCGGCGCAGGGAGCCGTGGTCATGGCCGTCCGCCTCAATCACGTGCCAGCCGAAGGCGCACCATTTATCTGCGAAGGGCTCCAGCTTGATGGTGCGCTCGCAAAAATCAAGGCTCTGCATCCTGTTGTAGTCGATGATAGCGGTGAGGCCGCCCAGATTCAGGTGATGGGCGATAAGCGCGCTTTCCCATACGCTGCCCTCATCGCACTCCCCGTCGCCGCATACCACGTACACGCGCCAATCCTTACCGTCCCTTTGGGCGGTGATAGCCATGCCTACCCCCACGGGCTGGCCGTGGCCCAGGGAGCCGGTGGAAAACTCGACGCCGGGTATCCCCTTGTGGGACACATGGCCGGACAGCAGGCTGCCGTTCTGGTAATGGGTCTTCAAAAGCTCCACATCAAAAAAGCCGCGCTCCGCCAAAGCGGCATACACGGCGGCCCCGGCATGGCCCTTGCTTAAAATCAGCCGGTCGCGGTCCTCCCAGCGGGGATCGTCGCTTTTCACCCTCAGCACATCGGCATACAAAACGGCCATGATATCCGCAACGGATAAAATGGCCCCGATATGGGAGCCATGGGACAGGTGCGTCATCAGGAGGCCGTGGCGCTTGATGGAATAGGCCAGCTTTTCACTGGAAAGAGCGGTCATGCGTTTTCCTTTCCGGGGGCGGCTTTGGCGCTTTCCTCCCGCACCACGCGCCGGGCTTTCTTGAACACCCCGGCAATGGTGCGCAAAAACAGCTTCGCATCCAGCAGGAAGCTTTGATTCAAAGCATACTCCACCCGCAGGGCGTTCTTATGGTCAAGGATGTATTTTTCGTAGTTTTCCACAGGATTTTCCGTGCCCACCACCTCATCCTGGTTGATATAGACCAGGGAGCTTTCGTCGCTGATCCCGGGCCGCACCCACAGGATGCATTCCTGATCGCGGGTGTAGCGCATGGTGTAGCGCAAAAGCTCCGGCCGGGGGCCGATAAAGCTCATTTCACCCGTCAAAATGTTGAGCAATTGAGGAATTTCATCCAGCTTCGTCTTGCGCAGGATGCGCCCCACCCGCGTCACCCGGGCATCGTTTAAAGCGGTGGTGCCGCCGGTCTTGTCGGCATCCCGGACCATGGTGCGGAACTTGAAAATATAAAATGTTTTATTATGGTATCCGCCCCTGGGTGCCCGGTAGAATATGGGCCCGGGGGAATCCAGCCTTACGGCGATGGCGATGGGGATCATCAGGATAAGCCCGGGACCGAGCAGGATAAGCGCCAGCAGAAAATCCAAAATGCGTTTTACAACAATGCTGTAAAACGGGTGGGATAAAGGCCCCTTCCACACGGGCAGCTCAGGGATTTTTTGATGCATCGCCGTTCCTCCTTAAAGGAGAAATGAATGAAAACAAGCGCTGATATGGTAGCACAGGGCACGTACAATGTCAAATATTCGGCTATTCTGCTATGATCCGGCGGATGTGGGGCATCTGAATCCCCTCACGGTCAAAGCGGTTCTTGATGCGCATGCGCAGCTCCCGCTCAATGCGCCAGTTTTCCTTGACAGGGCACAGGGCGGCCAGGCGCACAATGATGCAGTCCGCCTCAAAAGAAAGCACGCCAAGCACCTGCGGCGGTTCGCTAAGCCCCCCGATTGCCCTGCCCGCCGCCTCCATCTCGTTCTCCAAAACCGCCAGCAGCGTTTCCAGCTTCTCTTCATAGGGCAGGCGCACGTCCACGATGGCCCGCTTGAAGGTACGGGTCATATTGGTAACGGTGCGGATGTCCCCGTTTGGGATCACGTAGAGGTTGCCGCGGAAATGGCGGATGGAGGTGGTGCGCAGCGCGATGGACTCCACCTCGCCGGAAAGGCCGTTCACGTCCACAATATCGCCTACGGTGATATTTCCCTCTATCCACAGGAAGATGCCGGAGATGACATCCTTGACCAGCGTCTGCGCCCCAAAGCCGACGGCGATGCCGCCTACCCCGGCCACCGCGATCATGGAGGCCACGTTTACGCCGAACACGCCCAAGGTGATGGTGGCGATAAGAAAATACATGATATAGCTGAACACGCTGGTGATCAGGGAGCGCAGCGTTTCCCGCTGGCCCGGGGTGCGGCCTTCCCTGGTTCGCATCATCCTGCGGATCAATTGGCGGCCCAGGCGCACAGCCAGCGCCCCCAGCAGGATGACAAGGCTCGCCAGCAGCAGCTTGCTCAGCCACATGGGCAAATCGTTCAAAAATTGCCCGGCTGCCTGGCCGGCGTTTTCCAGGGTATCGTTTACGCTTTCTATCAGCGTTGGATTTTCGGGTGCAGGAGTCATTACAGTTCCTCTTTTTTACGGGATTTCTTCAATATATATTCTTTCGCCTTTTCCAGATCTTCAAACACGGGAACATTGGCCTTGCGCAGCGTCTCCCACGGCTGATGGCCCCGGGCGATCAGGATGCAGTCACAGCCGATGGCCTCCGCCACTTCCGCGTCGTGCAGCGTATCACCCAGGAAAACGGCCTGCCTGGGATCGACGCCATGGCTTTTCAAAAATTCCCTGGCCAGATCCACCTTGCTGGTGGCGTAAATATGGGTAAGGCCCATGGCCGCCTGAAAGTACCCGCCGATGGGATAGCGGGCAATCTGCTGGTGCAGGTGTTCCTCCTTGGAGGCGGACAGAATGGCCTGGTGAAAGCCTGCCAGGCGGAAGGCTTCCAGCGCCTCCAGGGCATGCTTTTGCAGGCGGCAACCGATGCTTTTTACCATATATCCCTCGGACCAGGCGCTGGCCACGGCGGGGAAAACATCGTCTGTAACGCCCAGGTCACGATAGTATTCCCGAACGGGGAAGCGGAACAGCCGGTGGTAATTCGCTATGCCTCCGGGCGGCGAAAAACCGAACCGGGGAAAAATCTCGTTATTCACATCAACGGCTGCCTGCACGTCATCCAGCAGCGTACCGTTCCAATCCCAAAGCACATAGGTCCATGGCATGTACAAAACCCTCCCTATTGCGGATATGATACGGCAAAAGGAAGGAGGTGTCAACGCCGTGGGGCCTATGTGCAGGGTATGCTCATGGAAGCATGCCAATAAGGAAGCAATTGACAATGGATGTGATTGGGATATAATTTTTCTATCCTATCTTTTTATTGGAGGAACAGCATCATGATGGATAACGGAGCCCAGGTAAGGCCCCTGGAAAAGAGGACCAGCCCCCTGCGCTATGCCGTGGGCATGTTCGGCACGTCCATGCCCATCAACATGTTCAAGGCGTATGCCATGGATTTTTATGTGGTGAAGCTGGGACTGAGCACTTCCCGCTACGCGCTGATCCTGTTCCTGTACACCTTTGTGGACGCCATCGACAATCCGGTATACGGCTTTTTGTCCGACAGGACCAGGACCCGCTGGGGCCGGCGGCGGCCGTGGCTGATCCTGGGCGCACCCTTGCTGGCCCTGGCCTTCATACTGTTTTACAATCCCCCCGCGCTTGCGGGGGAAGGGGCGCTGTTCGTATACATGCTGCTGACGTATATCCTGACCGGCACCCTGGATTCCCTGATCAACGCCAACTATGGCGCCCTGTTCCCGGAGCTGTTCCATGGCGAAAATGTGCGGGCAAAAACAAACGCCATGCGGCAGGCCTTCCAACTGGTGGCCATGGTGATCAGCCTGGCATTGACCCCGGTGGTGGCGGGGGGGCTGGGCTATGCCAATACAGCCATCATCTACAGCGCGCTGGCGGTGGCGGTCATCCTGTTTTGCGCCACGGGCTGCAAAGAGGATATGCACGTTCAGGAAACAAAAAAGCCTCCTCTGTGGGGCAGCCTGAAGGCCTTGGCGGCCAATCCCCTTTTCTGGGTGTATGGGCTGTGCAACGCCTTTTACAGCGCGGCCATGGCAATGGTCATGCAGTCCGTGCCGCTGTTTGTGAAATACTCCCTGGGGCTTGGCGGCGTGGCCACCATGATGCTGCAGGGCATCGTGCTGCTGCTGGCGGTTGCCTCCATGGCCTTGTGGGCCTTTATGGTCCGCCGCTTTTCCCTGATGCGCACCTGGCGCGGGGCGCTGATCCTGCTGGGCGCATCGTTCCTTCCCCTGTATTTTATGAACAGCCTCCCGGGGGCTGTCGCCGCCAGCGCCTTTGTGGGCATCGGCATGGCCGGCGTTATGGCCACCATGGATCTGATCGGCGCCAGGATCATGGATGAGGATACGCGCAAATACGGCCTGCGCCGGGAGGGCATCTATTCGTCGGCTATGGGGGTATTAAACAGGCTGAGCGGCCTGTTTGTAAGCCTGGGGGTGCTGCTGGCGGCAAGGCTGTACGGCTTTGAAAGCGGTGAGCTCCCGGGCCCCGATCCCGGCGGCGCCGCCAAGTTCATGCTGACCCTTTTCCCGGCCATGGCCATGGCGGTAAGCTGCCTGTTCTCCTGGATATTGAACTTCCGTGATATAAGCGCAGGGCAATCAGAAGCCTAGGCAATTGTTTCATCATACGCACACGTCACGCCGTAATGGATTGCAGGTATTCATTGGATGCCGCCAGCGCCTCATACCGCCCGTGCGCCTGGATGCGCCCATCCTTCATTACGAGCACCGTATCCGCCGCTTCAAGAAACGCCCGGTGGTTGGTGGCGATGACCACCGCGCGGTTTTTATGCCCGGCATAGCGGAGCAGGTTTTGCAGCACCGCCGCCTGCGCCGCCTCATCCAGCGCGCTCACATTGTCGTCGATGAGATTGATTTGGGCATCGTGGGCATACATGCGCGCCAAGGCGAGCCGCTGGCGCTGTCCGCCCGAGAGCGTCGCGCCGCGGCTGCCCAGCGCGGTATTCAGCTTGACATCCAAAAGCGCCGCGCGCCGGAGCGCGGCGCAGAGCGTTTCAGCGCCGATCTCTTGTCCCATGGCCAGATTATCCGCTATGTCCGTGGAGAAGAAGCGGGGCCGCTGGGGCGCGTAGGCGATGGACGGCGGCGCTTTGATCACCTCCCGGCCATCGGCCCAGGCAATGCTGCCCGCCTCCGGCGTGAGGATGCCGGCCAGCAGGTTAAGCAGCGTGGACTTGCCTGAGCCCACGCCGCCCGCCACCGCTATAAGCTCTCCCGGGCGTATGCGGAAGGAAACGTCCTGTATGCCGTCGCCGTCTCCATAGCCATAGGAAAGGCCGGAAACGGCCAGTTCTCCCGCGGGCGGCCTGCCTTCCCGGCTGGGGGCATACGCATCCTTTCGGCGCAGGGTGAGCCCCATATCGTCAGGAAGCGGCGCGTTGCCCTGCGCCGCATGCATGATGCGTTCAAAGGAGACTTCCCCTTTGCGGTATTCCGAGAACAGCTCGGCGATGCGGTTTACACAATCCGCCAGCACGAACAGGGATGACACGAAGATGCTGAAATCCCCTGCTTTAAAGGCGCCGCCTGACATCATGGCCGCAAAGGCGCACATCATGACGGCCGTGCCCACGTGGGCGGAGGCGGCCAACAGCGCGTTTACGCTTGCGCCAAAGGCGCTGTCCCTGAGAACCGCTTTTTGGCGCGCGGCATTCTTTTGACCGAAGGCCTTCAGGATATCTGCCTCCGCGCCCGCCGCCTTGATGGTCAGCACGGAATCGGCTACATCACTTAGGAAGGCGCTGACGCCGTCATGGGCGCTGCGGCTGGACCGGCGCCTTTCCTGCATGCTGCCCGACAGCCGCTGAACGCCCAGAATGGCCGCCGAGAGCGGCAGGAAGACCAGCAGCGTGATCTCCCAACTGATGGACAGAAGGATTGCCAGCGTTAAAAGCGTGCAGATAAAATACCCCGCCACCTCGGTGAGCAGCTCCGCGGGAAAGCTGCCTGCGGGCACATCGTCGTCAAGGGCTTCAAAGAGGCTCCCCGAGGAGCCGGCCGCGAAGCTTATATCCGGCCGCGCAAAGATCCGGCGCATGAAGGCAAGGCGCGTGCGGTTCTGATAATAGTATCCCCGCATAGCATCCAGAGCCGCGCAGGCCATGATCGCCGCCACCCGCGCAAGCGAGACCAGCACGATGGCCGCAAGGGGGCCGGCGATCTTATGCATCACATTTCCCTGCCCGCCGGCGTCCAGGTGATTCAGGACCTGCCGCGCAAAGAACGACAGCGCCGTGCCATGGCCGAAGA
>JAEWWY010000109.1 GCA_023458835.1 Bacillota bacterium | reverse complement strand
GCCCCGGGCTTTTCGCCCATGGGCTCCCGGACCCGGTGATCTATGATGGGCTCCGCGTGCGGACAATCAGTTGGCGGTGTTCGCCGGATCGGCCGCCACAATGTTGGGATAGTGGAGCGCCTTGTTGAGCCCGTCGGCCACGGATTTTTCATAGGCGGCCTGATACCTGGCGTTCAGGTCCGCGATGATGCCGTCGATATCATCGTTGGCGCCGAAGATGTACTCGGCAAAGCATACGCCCCAGTCGCTGCCTTCGGGCACGATGCCCACCGGCGCAAGCGGCCAGATCTTGTCGTAGGGCTGGATGCCCATGAACGGCACCTGCTTGATCGCCTCGGGTATTTCAGCCTTGCCTATGACGGCCGGCAGCACGCTGACGCCCAGGCCCTGCTCATAGTAGGAGGTAAGGTTGTCAAGGTCGTAGAAGGCCTTCAGTACCCGCCAGCCCTTTTCCACATCGGTGCAATTGGTGGTCATGGCATACCATGTGCCGGCGCTCAGCCTCTGGGAGCCCTTGACGGTGTCCTCCAATGTCGGCAGGGCCGCGTAATCCCATTTCTGCTCCGTGGGGAACTGCTTGGTGTACACGCCGTATTCGGAATGGTTGTACGTCATGTACATGCCGATCTTGCCATCGGCAAACTGGGTGCGCAGCGGATCGATGTTCAGGGATTCGCAGCCCGGGAATGCGGCGCCCGCATCCCAAATCTCCTTGAGCGCCGTCATGTACGGCTTGAAGGAAGAAAAATCGTATTTGCCCTGGGCAAAGTCAAAGCCGTCCGAAACGGGGCTGCCGTCGAGGCAGACCATGTTGGTGATGCCGCGCTGGAATCCGGTCAGCGGATTGGCCAGGGGCAGCGCAAAGCCGTAGATACCCTCGCCGCCCAGCTCGCTTGTGATCTTGACAGCGTAGTCCACCATCTCCTTGACGGTTTTGGGCGGGCCGTCCAGGCCGACCTTGGCAAAGATGTCCTTGTTGTACACAAGGCGCAGCGTAGTGCCCGTGGAGGGCAGGGTAAAGATCTTGCCGTCGTGCATGTTCAGCCCTTCCACGAAAAAGCTGCTGTCGAAGATGGCCCGCAGCTCATCGGTCAGGAACTGGTCGATATACACCATCTGGCCCCGCTGCTTCATGGCGTCGGTCATTTCATTGCCGTTGACGCAGAAAATGGCCGGCAGCTCGCCTGTGCTGGAGGCAATCTCGATGACCTGCTTGTAGTTGTCGGTGTACATCTCATAGGTCACATGGATGTCCGGGTTCTCCTTGTTGAACTTTTCAACAAGGGCGGTCATGAACTCCTGGTCATGGCGGTCCTTCGTCCAAACGGTGATCTCCGTGACCTCTCCGGAAGCCATCGCCGCAGGGGCAAGGGCCGCCAGCATCAGCAGGACCAGCAGAAAGGACAGGGCTTTGCGGATCTTCATGCGCGTTCCTCCTCCAATTTGTGATGGGATCTATTATGAGCCATGGGCTCCATAATACATGGCGGGACCGAATCACTATAACGTTTGCTTAATTTGATCTCATTATATCAGCCCAAAAGCAAATGTCAACAACTATTTTATAAATTATTGATCCTATTCCACAGTATTATTGCAATGAATATACGCAAACGTTATCTCGAATATCAAGCAAACGATTGACAAGCCACATCGTATCCGCTACAATGAAGCAAAAATAACGGAAGCAAGGGAACGGCCATGAGAGTGACATTGCAGGACATCGCCGCGCTGGTGGGGGTCACCCCCTCCACGGTGCAGCGCGCGCTGAACAATGCGCCCGGGGTAAGCGAAAAGCGGCGCGAGGAAATCAAGCGCGCCGCCGAAGCAATGAATTACAGGCCCAATTTCCACGCCTCGTCCTTAAAGCGCGGAACAAAGCGGATCGCGGCCGTCCTGCCGAACCTGGACCGGCTCAACCGGTATTTCGCCTACTATATCTGGCAAGGCATCGACCAGTACATGGCGGAAGTATCCACCCTGGATATCGAGCTGGTGCGGCTGCCCTATATCATTTCACCGGCAGACCAGCAAACGATTCTGGAGAAAATACTCGACGGGACCTATGGCGCCATCGACGGGATCATCGCGCGGGGAACGCTGCACGGCAGCCTTGGCGGCGTCTTCAAACGGATCGAGGCGGCCGGCATCCCCGTGGTGCTTGTGGGCACCGACCTGCCGGGCAAAAACCGCCTTTGCTGCGTGATGAATTATGAGTCGATGCAGGGCTGCATGGCGGCAGATTTGCTGACCACCTTCGGCAATATCCGCGAACCCGGCAAAATCATCATTTGCGGCAATTTTACCGGCACCGACCAGTACTACAACGCCAAGGGGTTTGAGCAGCACATCTGGGAAAGCGGGCTGCCGCTGGATATCCACAAAATCGCCTACGGCGACGACCCCGCGCTGGCGGAAGGGACGATTTTGAGGGAGCTGAAAAGCAATGTGCCCATCTATGCCATCTATGCCTGCTCCACCCGCAGCACCATCGCCATGTGCAGGGCGGTGAAGGCCGCCGGCATGGCCGGGAAGGTGCACACCATCGGCAGCGACATCTTCCAGGAAAGCGCGCAATATATGCGCGAGGGCGTGCTCCAGGCCATCATGCACAGCCGCCCCACGGCGATGTCCTATCAGGCCGCCCAGGTGATGATCACCTATCTGGCGTACGGGGAGATTCCCGCGGGCGGCACCATCCAGATCGATCCCTGCATCGTGCTCAAGGGGAGCATCGACTTTTATGTAAGCTCCATCCCCAACTTTGACCAGGAAGACAAAGTGCAGTCCATCCCCGCGCCCTGAGGGTTCAAAAGGCGGCGCCCCTCCCCCCACCCGGGGCAGGGCAACCGCATTTGTAACCTATTTTATGGATTTTTGCAGCCGAAGGTTTCCAAAAGCTCCAAAACCCCGACCCCGCCTGTGGCGGAAATGGGAGGACTGGAGCGACGGTCAAGCCCTTTGGCCGCCCTCGCAGGGGCGAAATCCCCTGAAAACGATACGATGTACGTTAGCCTTGGATATGTCGTATCAGGGCGACGAGGACGCAGGAGGGAGTAGGGGGGATTTCGATTCCTTCCTTAACTCCCCCCTGCACTCCCCATATCCCCCTTAAAACGATCAGGACCTGCGGGCCCTGGACCCAAAGAGGAAGATACGAATCGCCAATGGAAATAACCAGGATTCAAATGCGTTGACCCCCCACCCGGGGGATTTTTTGCGCGCGTGTGTTACCAAAATGTAAAAGTAATGGGAGCAGGAACCAAAACGCATCTGTACAACGTCTAATGATTGTGCAGCCGGAATAGAGAGTAGTAGCATAATGATGGGAGTGAGCATATGAAACGACTGCTTTGCATCGTAATGGTGGCTTTGCTGATGATCACCGCAGCCGCATACGCGGAGCCTGCCGGTCAGCAGGCGCAAACAACGGCACAAGAAACGGTGGAAGAACGCCTGTACCGCATGATCCCCGTTCTTGACAGCTTTGCGCGCCAAATGGGGCTGGACGGCGAAGTGACCTACGACGCAAATGACCCGCAATTTTTCTGGACGCAGATGTATTTCCTGGGCATCAACTGGGGCCTTGAAAATGCTCTGGTAAGGCAGGCCGACGGCCAGATGATCATCCCCGCATCGGTGATGCAGGAATACGCCGCGGCTTCCTTCCACGGGCTTGGAAGCCTGCCGGACATTCCCCCGAGCGTTACAGAAATCCGCTTCGATGCGGCGTTGAATTCGTACCGTCTGAATATGTCTGATGCTGCACAGACGTATATCGTTATTGAACGCTACGCAACGGATACGGACGTCTCCCTGCTTGTAGGCATCGGCCTGTATGATGCGGGAACCGCGACCCGCCTGGGCGGCCTGCTGGTACAACTGGCCGACAGCGCCTCCCCCGGTTCCGCTCTCCCCTATGGCATAAAGAACGCGCAAATGGAGTCAAGCGGGGATTTTGCGGGCCTTACCGCAACCACCTGCCACATCCGGCATGTGGATGAGATCCTTCCATACGCGGCGACCCCGGAGCCTGCCGCCACCCCCACGCCCGTGGTTCAGCCCGTGGCAACGAAGGCGCCCACCGCCGCCCCCGCTTCCAGCGAAGAATATCCAAGGCTTTCGACGGGCTCCCGGGGCGACTCCGTCAAGGCCTTACAGCGCCGACTGAATGAACTGGGCTATAACTGCGGCTCCAGCGACGGCGTGTTCGGGTCGAACACAAAGCGGGCCGTGCGCTATTTCCAGGATGCCATCGGCACAAACCAGGATGGCGTGGCGACCAATGCGCTGCAGCGGAAGCTGTACGCTTCCAGCGCGCCGGAATTCGTATTGTATGTGCAGCTCAGGAAGGGCTCCTCCGGCGTGCGCGTGGAAAAATTGCAGACGCGCCTGCGCGAATGGGGCTATCTGGCCGAACCGACGGACGGTGACTACGGCGCCCGCACCGCGGAAGCCGTCAAGCTGTTCCAGAAGAAGGCAGGCCTGAAGGTTGACGGCATCGCAGGCACGCGCACCCAGAGCGCGCTGTTTAAGAAGAATGCTCCCCGGTGCGATGAATACATCACATTGAAAAAGGGAGACACCGGCATCCGGGTCAAGGAGATGCAGGAGTGCCTGCACAAGCTGGGCTTCCTTTCCAAAAAGGCCAACAGCGCCTATGACAACGATACCGTAAAGGCTGTGGAAGCGTTTTTGAAGGCGCTTGGCGAAACAGGAAACGGCAAAACCGCAGACCCGAAGCTTCTGGAGAAATTGTTCAAGTACGTACATCCGACCCCTACGCCCGCACCGACC
>JAEWWY010000108.1 GCA_023458835.1 Bacillota bacterium | reverse complement strand
GCCGTTGACCCGAAGCTTTCTTTCCCTGATCACCCGCTGCAACACATCCCTGTTGAAATCGTGGAAGCCATGAGCCACGCCGTGATCCACCAGGGAGCGCAAAAGATCCCGCCTCATGAGGCAGACTTCCATATGGGTATTCTGGCAGGCCGGCTCGGCGGGATCGATTTCCATATCCAGCACCAGGCCGTCGTCATCCAGGGTGAGATAGCTGCCGAAATCCCGGCGGCGCACGCCCGGATCATCGGTGTACATCAGCGTGATATCGGCGCCGCTTTCCCGGTTGAAGCTTACCATATCCTCAAAGTTGGCATTGAAAACCATGTTGCTGTTGCACAGGATGATGTGCTCCTGCTTGCTGCGGGACAGGTAACCGGCATTGGAGCGGAGCGCATCCAGGACGCCGCCGTACACGCCCACGTTATCCCTTGTCAAAAAGGGCGGCAGAATGAACAGGCCGTCGTTCTTGCCATGCAGGTCCCATTCCTTGCCGGAGCCCAAATGGTCCATCAGGCTGTGGTAATTCTTTTGCATGATGACGCCCACGTTGCGGATGCCGCTGTTGATCATGCCGCTCATCAGAAAGTCGATCACCCGGTAGCGCCCGGCGATGGGCAGCGCGGCCACGGCGCGGGAGATGGTCAGTTCCCGCAAAAGCGCGTCATTCTCCCCGGTATAAATCATGCCCATAACATCCTTCATGGCATTCACTCCCTTTTCTTACGGCACAGGGACGCAGGTTTCCACCTGTTCCCCGGCGGGTATGGTAAGGCCTGCGGGCAAGGATACGTTCTGGCCGATGACGGCGATATCGCCTTTCTCCTCGCCTACGTGGCAGCCGGGACCGATGACGGCATTTTCGGCGATGATGGCGCGCATCACCCTCGCGCCCCGCTCGATCACCGCGCCCGGCATCACTACGCTGTCAGAAACGCTGGCGCCCTGCGCCACCGTAACGCCGGCGAACAAAACGGAGTGCTCCACCTGGCCGTATACTTCGCAGCCCTCGGTGATCAGGCAATCCTTGACGCTGGCGCCCTTGGCCACGAAATGGGGGGCCATGCCGGGGTTGCGGGCATAGACGCGCCACTTTTTGTCATGCAGGTCAATGGGCATGGGCGTTTGCAAAAGGTCCATATTGGCTTCCCAGAGGCTTTCGATGGTGCCAACATCCTTCCAGTAGCCGTCGAAGCTGTAGGCCACCAGCGTATCGCCGTTTCCCAGCATGTTGGGGATGATGTTCTTGCCAAAATCATTGGCGGATTTCGGGTTTTTCTCATCCTCCAGAAGGTATTGGCGCAGCTTATCCCAGGTAAACACGTATACGCCCATGCTGGCCTTGTTGCTGCGGGGATTTTTGGGCTTTTCCTCAAACTCCACGATAACGTTGTTCTCGTCGGTGTTCATATTGCCAAAGCGGCTGGCCTCATTCCAGGGCACTTCCCTGACGGCGATGGTAGCGGCGGCTTCCTTTTCGATGTGGTATTCCAGCATGCGGCTGTAATCCATTTTATAGATATGATCACCGCTCAGCACCAGCACATAATCCGGGGAAAATTGCTCGATGAAAGCGATATTCTGGAAGATGGCATTGGCGGTGCCGCGGTACCATTCGCCCTGCTTGCCTTTGACATAGGGCGGCAGCACGAACACGCCGCCGTTGAGCAAGTCCAGGTCCCAGGGGGAGCCGCTGCCGATATAGGCGTTCAACTCCAGCGGCTGGTATTGGGTCAATACACCCACCACGTCGATGCCGCTGTTGGTGCAGTTGCTTAAGGGGAAGTCGATGATGCGGTACTTGCCGCCGTAAGGCACGGCAGGCTTGGCCATATTCTTGGTGAGAATGCCCAGTCGGCTTCCCTGGCCCCCGGCCAGGAGCATGGCCACGCAGGATTTCTTTTTGAGCATTTGAGCTTCACTCCTCTTCAGGCAATTTCCCGGAATCCGGCTTGGGGAAAGATTTATGTTCCGCAGGCTTCCGCTTTGGCACTTCCGGCACAGGCTTTTTTGGCACCTCCCGCTTGTCGTATTGGAAGTACAGGGTGCAAAGGGGCGGCACACAGATTTCCGTGGAATAATCCATGCCGTTCCACTTCACATCCCCGGCGGATATCGTCCAGGCGTTGTACTGATTGGAGCCGCCGAATTCTGCCCGGTCCGTATTGAAAATTTCCGTCAATGTGCCGGGCAAAGGCAGGCCGATGCGGTAGACGGGATGGAATACAGGGGTGAAGTTGGTGACGCAGCATACCGTTTTGCCCTCTTTGTCGGTGCGGGCAAAGGCCACCACGCTGTTATCGCTGTCGTTGGCGCTGAGCCATTGAAAGCCTGACCAAGAATCCTCCACCTCATAGAGCGCCGGCGTCTGACGGTAGAGCCTGTTCAGTGCCTTGACGCAGGCAAGCACCTGCGGGTGCCTGTCGTAGAACAGCAGGAACCAATCAAGCTGGTCATCGTACTTCCACTCGATGAAGTGGGCAAATTCACAGCCCATGAAAAGCAGCTTCTTGCCCGGATGGGCCATGGTGTAGCCCAAAAGTGCCCGGAGCCCCGCAAACTTCTGCCACAGGTCTCCCGGGTGCTTATCCAAAAGGGAATGCTTGCCGTGCACCACCTCGTCGTGGGAGAAGGGCAAAATAAAGTTTTCGTTGAAGGCGTAGAAAAGCGAAAATGTCAGCTTGTTATGATGCCACTTGCGATAGATGGGGTCAAGGGCTATGTAGGAGAGGATGTCGTTCATCCAGCCCATGTTCCACTTGAAGCCAAAGCCCAGGCCCCCCACGTATGTGGGCTTTGTCACCATAGGATAGGCGGAGGATTCCTCGGCGATCATCAGAACGCCGGGGAACTCCCGGTACGCCGTTTCATTCAGCCGCCGAAGGAAATGGATGGCGTCAATGTTCTCCCGCCCGCCATAGGGATTGGGAAGCCACTGGCCGGGTTCGCGGCAAAAGTCGTAATAGAGCATGCTGCTCACCGCATCCACCCGGAGGCCGTCGGCGTGAAACCATTCCATCCAAAAGGCGGCGCTGCTCAATAGGAAGCTGCACGCCTCGCCCCTTGACAGGTCAAACATATGGGTGCCCCACTGGGCCATTTCGCCCCGGCGGGGGTCGGGATGCTCGTATAAGGCCGTGCCGTCAAAGCGCCGGAGTCCCGCCTCGTCCCTGGGAAAGTGGGCGGGCACCCAGTCCAGGATCACGCCGATATTGTTTTGGTGGCACCTGTCCACAAAGGCCATGAAATCCTTCGGTTCGCCATGGCGCGCGGTGGCGGCAAAGTAACCGGTGGTCTGATACCCCCAGGACATGTCCAGGGGATGCTCCATCACCGGCAGCAATTCTATGTGGGTATAGCTCATTTCCAGAAGGTATGGAATCAATTGGTCCGCAATTTCACCATAGCTTAAGAGCCTGCCGCCCTCGCCCCGGCGCCAGGAGCCCAAGTGCATTTCATAAATGTTGATGGGGCTTTCAAAGGGATTCCAGACCGCGCGGCTTTCCATCCAGGCCTCATCATGCCACGCGTATCCGTCCAGATTGCAGATGCGGCTGGCGGTGCCCGGCCGAAGCTCACTGAAAAAGGCGTAAGGATCGGCCTTCATGTGAAAATGGCCGTCGGCACCCAGAATGGCGTATTTGTAGGCATCGCGGCCCTCAAATAGTTCCCGGTCGAGCCGGAGCTCCCAGATGCCATCGTACTGCTTGACCATGGGATGGCTTTCCCGGGACCAGCCGTTGAAATCCCCCGATAAAAACACGGCCCGGGCATTGGGCGCCCACACCGCAAAATGGTAAACCTCCCGGTCCGATTGCATGGCGGGATGAACGCCCAGCATCTGAAAGGCGCGCGGATTGCGCCCCTGATGAAAATCTTCCCGGTCCTTTGCCGTGGGCGGGACGTAGCGCATGCCATCGCCTGCTTTCGTAGGAGATTGATAGGTTACCGGCCTTCGCTGACATGGGACAGCGCCACGTTCAGAAGCTCGCCCACATGATCGTCGTCCAGCGCGTAATACACGACCTTGCCGCTGCGGCGGGACTTGACGCAGTGCACATCCCTGAGCGTGCGCAGTTGGTGGCTGACGGCGCTTTGCGACATGCACAAAACCGCGCTCAGGTCAAACACGCACAGCTCCTGCTCCCGGAGCGCCAGCAGGATTTGCAGCCTCGTGGCATCGGCCATGGCGGACAGTATATCCAGCATGGCACGGCGTTCATCCTCGCCGGGCATCTTGTCCAGCGCCTTTTTCACATCTTCCGGATGGATGATATTGGCGCTGCAGGCCTCCTGGTCACGTTCGGACATACTGCTTAGGCACTCCTTCCTTGTAACTATAACACATATATTGTACCCATGAATTGCCAGATGCGTCAAGAATAAAAGAGAATATGTTTATGCATTTTGCGGGGTGAAAGCAAAAAAGCAGAGGCGGGCGCTTGCCGTTATGCGCCAGGCCAATTGCATCCCGGCCTATGCATGATACGGACGGCGGGAACAGGCCCCCACCCTGCGCGGGAACCATGCAGCGGGCTGCGGCGTCCTGCTCCACTGCTTGTTCACTCGTACTGGCAAAGCATGAACGATATACCGCTGTTGGATTGCTCTATTGCTTTTCGCAGGCGCTTTCCAGTGCCGCCTTTGCCTCCTCCCGGTTCATGCCATAGGCCACATGAGGGCTGTACAGCAGGGAAAGCATCTCATAATCCATATCCGCCAAGGCCTGCGTAACGGTGTAGGGCTGGTAGATGATGCTTTCCGGCGCGAAATCAAGATCATCGGTCAGCCCCAGCATATTCACAAATTCCTCCTGGATGAGATGGATACGATCCTTTTGCCCGGCTACGTCTGTTGCGATGGCGATCAGGCCGTAACGGATGGAAACGTCATCGGAAAAGCAGTTGGTAAAGCCCCAATTATCGGGCACGTAGTCTACAAGGGCTTCCGCCATTTCCGCATAGGGAACGAAGGAAATGATGACATTGGCCTCGGCTTCCGTTTTGGCAAAGGATATCTCCGGAAGGCCGGGCACGTTGGCTTTGAGGCTTTTAAGAAGCGCCTCAAGCGTCTGCCTGTCCTCCCTGGTAGTTTCACCTACAACATACAGGCTCAGGGGGATTTCCCAGCGGATAAGCGTATCCCTTTGCGTATCGCCATACTCCGAATGGAAGGCGGCGGCAAAAAAACCTTCAAGGGCCGGGGCGGAAGGCCGGGCATCAGCCTGGGAACCGCCGGCCGGCCATGCCAAAAGCATCAGGCATGCAAGGAAAGAGACTAGCCGGGCGAAGGGGGAGGGCAAGGGCTTCATCTCCTATACATCGTTCCTTCCTAAGCGCTGGCGGCTTACAGAAGAATACCGTTATCATTCGACAAGAACAGAGGAATCCCTTTCTTGGAGCGCGCGCCTGACCTCCAAGGGGCGTAATGGCGGGCGGTATCCCCGGCATAGAAATAATATATCCTGCGTCACAAGGCTGGAAAGGAGAGATCAAAATGGAAAATGGAAGATTCGTGCAATCGATGGCTCCCGCCGAGGGAGGCCCGGTGCCGCCCCCGCCGGAGAGATGCAACGGCCAATTGTATACTGTGCAGCGGGGTGACACGCTTTTTAGCATCGGCCGCAGATATGGCGTGACAGTGAATTCCATCCTCAATATCAATCCGCAGATTGTGCGCCGGGGCGCGATCTGCATCAATCAGGTGATCTGTATCCCCGTAGGCAAACCCAAGCCGGAGCCGGCGGCCACCCTTCGGGTGATGTCGCTGGATTTCCTTACGGAAAACGGCCAGCCGCTGCCCATTTCGGGCGGAGCCGTGCAGCTTGCCCCGCAGGTCGTCATCCGGCCCGCATTTAACCGGCCCGTATCCCGTGTGTTCTTTTTCCTGGAGCCTACCGGCACAAACGCGTGCGAGCAGGCCAGCCTTCTCGGCGTGAATTGCCCCGGCGCCACAATAGGCGCGGCCGAGCTTCTATGGCAGGTGCCGGCCGGCACGCTGGGCCGCGTGTTCGTGATCGCCTGCATGGACAGCGTCTGCGCCAAATCCGGCGAGGTCCTGGTGGTGCGCAATACGTAAGCTGCCCGGCCGGAAAAGGAGTGCCGAGGTCCCATGGCGAACGGATAAACAAAGATCATGGGTACGGAGGCGGGCATATGGATAAAAACAAGGCGGCTTTGACGCCGCCCATGGGCTGGAATAGCTGGGACTGCTATGCGGCCACGGTGAACGAGGAGCAGCTTATAGGCAATGCCGCCTACATGGCCGAGCATTTGAAAGCCTTTGGATGGGAATATATCGTCTGCGATGTTCAATGGTCCGAGCCCAAGGCCGGGACGGGGGAAGGGGAGTATATCCCCTTTGCGCAGCTTACGCTGGATGCCTATGGCCGCCAGATGCCGGCCCCTAACCGTTTCCCTTCCGCCTCGGGGGGAATGGGCTTCAAGTCCATCGCCGACAGGATACACGATATGGGGCTGAAATTCGGCATCCATATCATGCGAGGCATCCCCAGGCAGGCGGTGCATGGGCGCATGCCGGTGCTGAATACGGAAACAACGGCGGATAAAATCGCGCTGCCCTACTCCATCTGCAAATGGAACAGCGATATGTACGGGCTGGACCCCGACCACCCCGCCTCGCAGGAGTATTATAACGGCGTCTTTCAATTGTATGCCGCCTGGGGCGTGGATTACGTGAAGGTGGACGATATCTGCAATACCAACATGTATCCCCATGCGCCTTATTCGGCCCAAAGGGAAATCGAGCTGATCGCCAAGGCTATTGAAAATTGCTCAAGGCCAATGGTGCTGAGCCTTTCCCCGGGCCCGGCGGTGATCGAAAAGGCCTGGCATCTGAGCAAGCATGCCAACATGTGGCGTATTACCGATGATTTTTGGGACCGCTGGGATCTTTTGAAAAACATGTGCGAGCGGTGCGAGGTGTGGCAGCGGCACGTGGCCCCCGGCTGCTGGCCCGACTGCGACATACTGCCCCTGGGCCGCATCGGCATGGGCTGGCGCCGCGGGCGGCAGACGAACTTCACAAGGGATGAGCAGATCACCATGATGACGCTCTGGTGCATTTTCCGTTCGCCTTTGATGATGGGCGGGGAGATGCGGGAGAATGATGACTGGACGCTGTCACTTTTGCAAAACGGCGAGGTGCTGCGGCTGATCAGGCATTCCCGCGATGCAAAACAGCTCACCCGGGACGGCAATCATGCCGTATGGATGAGCCATGACGCGGACGGCAGCGTGTATATCGCGCTGTTCAATCTGCTGGAGAAGCGGGCGGAGGTTTCCATAGAGGATGACGTGTGCGGCTTTGAACCAAGGGTCTTTAGGGATTTGTGGCAGCACAGGGAGGTTACAATGCCCATGGGAAGGATCGCTGCCCAGCTTCCTCCCCATGGCGCGGCACTATACAAGATCAGTTGAACCGCCGGTTCCTTAAAGCTGCTCCCTCACCCGCGCGATCGCCTGATCAGCAGGCAGAAAACCGTCCAATGCCCATACGATCGCGCCCATCACCGGCGGGCGGTCGGTGATGGTGAAGCGCAGCTTCCGGCTGCCGGCCAGCGAGGCCGCCTTGCGCTGCAGCGCGTTTACAAGCGCGGGATGGCTGCCCTTGACGTATACGGAACCGGCCAGCGCCACATCCACCGGCTCGCCGCTTGGGAACGGCAGCCTTTCAAGCAGGTTGCCGATCGCCATGGCGCTATCCTCACCGGTCTCCTGAAGCAACCGCAGCGCTACCGCGTCACCCTGACCCGCGGCCTCAAACAGCATTCGGTTGAGATCGGACAGCGTCACGGCTTCGCTGTCGAGATGCTCGATCAGCGTGTCGAGAAAGTCCTCATCCCGGCTGACATCCAGCCGCTTTTTCAGCATGGCGCTAAGCAGGGTTTGCGGGCCGCCCTTGAAGAGGCTTGCGTAAACGGCGCGGGCCGCAGTTTGGCCAAGCTGGCTGCCGCCGCCCAGGTCACCGGTCAAACCGCCGCAGCCGCCAATTTGAAGGGTGCTGCCGTCCGCCCCAATACCGGCGACGGTACAGCCTGAACCATTGATGGCACCAATGCCACAGCCTGATGTGCTCACCGCTTTGATCGGCAAAAAGGCATCGTTGATGACCACGGGACGATCCAGGCCCAGGCGCCGGTAGATCCCGGTGATCTGCGCATGCTGCTTTTTTGTGTCTGCGCCTGACATGCCAAAGACGCCCCGGGCCAGATCGGCTATGCGCAGTCCATTGCGGTCAAGGGCCAGATGGATCAGATCATGAAGCTCCCGCTCAAGCTGCTCAAATCCATCGTCCATAACCTCGTGGTTCAGCGGGCCCCAGGATACAAAGTCGATGCGCTTGCCCGCCGTGTCAAACAGCGCAAGATGGCTTTTGCTGCTGCCCCCGTCCAGGCCCATTACGAAAGCGCCCATATTATATGCCCCCATCAAAAAAGTTCCCAAGCCACGGCTTGTTTGCCGAAAGCATTTCTGAAAGCGCGCCACTGGCCCGTTCATAATCGCCGATCAGCGGGTGCGTGATAAGCGCGGCAAGCGCCGTATCGCGGTCGCCTGTCAGCGCAGCCTGGATCGTCAGCTTTTCATATGCCTTCACGGCGCGGGTAAGGCCTATGATGTGCTGATTGACAGGAGCCTTGGGGGGAACAGGCTTTAAACCGTCCCGGCCGATGACGCAGGGAATCTCCACCACGTCGCTGTCCTCCAGGAAGTCAAGCGCGCCCATGTTTTTCGTATTGACCACCTGCACGTCCCGAATATCGTTTTCGATGGAGTTGATCAGGTTCACGGCGGCGGTGGAATACAGCGCGCCTCCGCGCCGGGACAGCGCCTCAGGCTTTTCCGCAAGGTTTGGATCGGCGTATTGCGCAAGCAGTTCCTTCTCGATGATCTGACATTCCTCGCCCCGGCTGCGCGCCGCGGACAGGCATTCCTGTATATGCGCTTCGCGGTTGTAGTAATACCCAAGGTAGCTGGAGGGGATCGCGCCCACTGAGCGCAGAAGCGGCTCGTCCAGGCCGACGTCCGGGATGTTCGCCATGCCCTTGCCCAAAGAAAACGCGCCTGGCGTCAGCAATTCCCGGCCATCCATCCGAACCGATGTGATCCAGCTCAAATGGTTCAGGCCTACGTAATCGTAATCGAAATCACGGCCATGGGTCATCTCATCCCGTATATTGGCAAGCATGTTGATGGGGCAATTGCATAAGCCCAGCATCTTGATGCCGGTATGCCCAAGCACCGCCTCGGCCAGGATGCCCGAGGGATTGGAGAAGTTGATGAACCAGGCGTTGGGGCAGCGTTTCTCCATCTCCCGCGCGATGTTCATGCTGGGGCCTATGGTGCGCAGCGCCTTCATGAAGCCGCCGATGCCGGTGGTCTCCTGGCCCAGCAGGTGATATTTAAGGGGGATCTTTTCATCCAGTATGCGCGCCGCAAGCCCCCCTACCCGGATCTGGGCGACCACGTAATCGGCGCCGTCCAGCGCTTGGCCCAGATCGTCCGTCTGGAGGAATTTGCCCTGGAACCCCGCTTTGTCCAGCATTCTGGCAACCAGGCCGGCCACCACGCCCATTTTTTCACGGTCAATGTCCATGAAGCACAGCGTCTTCATCGACAGCGTCTCACGCCGGTTGATCAGCCCTTCCACAATTTCCGGCGTATAGGTGCTGCCCGCACCGATGACAGTCAGTTTCAGTCCATGCATACGTTCATTCCCCCTACATTTATTAAGAAAGAGCCGCACCCCGCACATAGGGCGGAGTGCGGCTTTCGCGGGCGGTTAAGAAGCCTCCGCCCCTACAACCCGTTGGTATTTTACTCTGCGGCAACCTGCCCGTCAATTGTTTTGAGGTGCTCGGTGGCCAGCTCGCCCAGGCGCTCAACGCCGGCATCCTTCAGGCGCGTTTGGAACTCATTCCATACGGCCTCAAACTGACCGGGCGCGGCGCTGGCAGCCTTGGCCAGGTATTCGGCGGCCAATGCGTTGCATTCATTGTGGAGCATGCCAAACTCTTCATCCTTGGGCAGGGCATCCCAGAGGCGCCAAGCCTGGCCCCAGGTGGACTCCTTCAAGGTTTCGGGCCTGGGGAACAGTTCCCGCCAGGTGCGCACACCGTAGCCGGCCAGCACCTCTCTGGCGGCGGTGGTGTAGGCGGCGACAAGGGCATCATCGTCGGAGTTGGGGGAGATCCAATATCCGTCCTTATCCTTCATAAGGCCGGCATCGGGGAAGGGATAGACAGTCAGGCCAATACCGGTTCTTAGGATGTTCTCAATGCTGTCCGTTCCGTCTTCGGTAACGCGGATGGGCTTGCGCTTGCCATCCACAATGTGCCAGTCCTCGCCTTCAAAGCCCCAGTGGTTCATCACCTGAATCTCTTCCCGGCACAGGTAATCCAGGAACTGTACGGCGCGCACCGGGTCTTTGCAATTGGTGGTGATGCCCACGCCGTTGGTTACGATATAGGCGTCGGGCCTGTAGGCCGGGTGGGGAATATCCTTGCTCAGGGTGACAGGGAAACGTGCGTAGGTGCGCCATTCCTTGCCGTCGGAGCGCAGGGTGGTTTCAGCCTCCTCAAACTCCCAGTTGGCATCGGTCAGGGCCAGCACGCGGCCGCTGGAAACCTTGGCCAGATACTCGTCATGGGTCTGGGTGAAGGCGTCGGGATCCAGCAGCCCCTCGGCATACAGCCCGTTGAGGAAGAGGAAGTACTCCTTGATTTTGGGGTTCGCAAAGGCGTAAATAACCTTCTTGGTGTCCGGGTCAACGAAGAAGTTGCCGTCATCCGGGCCGCCGGTGGCGCGGATGCTGGGATTGATCAGGGTGATGTAGTAGCGCCAGCCTTCGCCGCAGGTCAAGGTCAGGCCGATGGTGGGCTGTCCGTCAATTTCAGGGTACTTCGCCTTGTACTGGCGGATGGCGTCGGCGAACTGGTCCAGTGTGCGGATTTCGGGATAGTTAAGCTCCTTGACCACTGCCAATTGCAGCTCAAAGCTGTCCTCGGGGTCATGGTTGAGCCGCATATCGTTGATGGCGGCCTGGCCCAGGAAGAAGATGCGGCCCTGGGCATCCTTGTTCTTATCGAAAACTTTGCCGTACAGCTTTTTGATGTTCGGCCCGTATTCCTCGATCAGCGGCGCCATATCGATGTAGGCGTCGGCGGCCAGGAAGGTGCCCAGGTTTGACCGGGAGAATACGAAGTCCGGGAAGCTGCGGTCAGCCACCATCAGCGTGACCTGCTGGGACACGTCGCCCACGCCAAACTGGTACTTGAGGGTGACGCCGGTGTCCGCGGTGATCTTTTTGGAAACGGTGCCCTGGAAGTTTTCCTCAATGCGGTGAGCCATGGGGTCTTCGACATACATCGTGAACGTGATGGGATCCTTCGCGCCCTCCGCGAATGCCGGGAACGCGCCGACGAGCAGCATCAAAACTGCCAGCAGGCTCAAGATCCTTTGGGTCTTCTTCATGGGCTTACCTCCTTTTATTTGCATGCCCCGGTTTTGCCGGCGGCAAAGCTTCCACACAAAGCGCCTTATATAACCTATCCGGATCGATGCTTCAGCTTTTGACAGCGCCCAGCGTGATGCCGGTAACGAAGTACTTTTGCACGAAGGGGTATACGCTGATGATCGGCAGGATAGACACCACGGTGATGGTCATGCGCACCGACAGCGGCGACACGCTGCTGGCCATGGCACTGCGCCCCGCCGCATCCATGTGGGCGGCGTTGGCCGAAGCGGAGGCGTTTCTCAATACCTTCATCAGTTCATACTGCATCGTGGTGATGGAGTCTTCAAAAGGCGCGTACAAAAAGGTATCAAACCAGCTATTCCACTGCCCCACCGCACAAAACAGCGCGATGGTGGCGATGACCGGCGTGCACAGCGGCATCACGATCCGCGCGAAAATCACAAAATCGTTGGCGCCGTCCAGGAAGGCGGATTCCTGAAGGCTGTAGGGGAGCTGGTCGATGAAGCTGCGCATGACGATCAGGTTGTAGGCGCTGATCAGGCCGGGGATGATGTATACCCAAAAGTTGTTGTTGAGCCTGAACATCCTGATCACCATGAAATGGGGGATCAGCCCGCAATCGATATACATCGTTACCAGGAACAGCAGCGTGGTGAAGCGCCTTAAAACAAAGTCCCTGCGGCTGATGGCATACGCCAGCATGCTGGTGCACAATACGCTGGCTACTGTCCCAATGATGGTGCGCAGCGCGGAAATAAACATGCCCTGGCCCAGCCCCGGAAAACGGGACAAGGCCTGAAAGTTCTTTAACGTGGGTACGCGCGGCCATATGCCGATACCGCCCTTCATGGCGTCCGATGACTGGTTGAACGCGATGGCCACGGCATTCAGGAAGGGAAACAGCGTGACGATCAGCACCGTAATCATGAAGATGTACAGAAACACGTCAAAGATCTTCTCGCCGGGCGTTCCTTGAAAAAAGGCCAGATAGCGCCGCTTTACAGCCGAATTCATGCTCCCACTCCCTTGCGTGTTTTCATCCTTACAGCACACTGTCCTGACCGGCGCGCCTGGCGAGCCAGTTGGCCAGCAGCAAAAGGACGATGGACACCACCGATTTGAAGAGGCCGATGGCCGTAGCGAAGCTGTAGCGGCCCTGTCCGATACCGTAGTTCAGCACATACGTATCCAGAACCTCCGCATAGGAGCGCACCAGGTCGGAACCCAGCAGAAACTGCTTTTCAAAGCCGATGCTGACGATCCAGCCGATGTTCATGACCAGGATGACAATGATGACAGGCATGATGCTGGGAAGCGTGATGTAGCGCATTTTGTGGAAGCGGTTCGCGCCGTCGATGGATGCGGATTCGTACAGCGTCGGATCGATGCTGGTGATGGCGGCCAGGAAGATGATGGCATTCCACCCCATCTCCTTCCAAATATCCGCCGCCGTGATGATGCCCCAGAAATAGTAGGGGATGGCCAGGAAGGGGGTGCGGGTCTCAGTCAGACCCAGGGACATAAGCAGGTTATTCACAGGGCCTTCCGAGGAGAGCATGGTGGAAATCATGCCTGCCGCCACCACCCAGGAGATAAAGTGCGGCAAATACGACACCGTTTGCACCACGCGCTTGAACATGGGCTTGCGCAGCTCATTGATAAACAGCGCGAAGAGGATCGGCATGACAAACCCGATGGTAAGGGACAGGAGGCTCATGGCCAGGGTGTTGCGCAGCGCGAGATAGAACCGGCCTTGGCTTGAAAATTCGAACCAGAGCTGTTGGAAGTGCTTCAGGCCCACAAACGGCGCTTTCGTAAAGCTTTCGATAATGTTGGCCTTCAGCTTGAAATCCTGGAACGCCATCGTCCAGCCCAGAAGCGGCAGGTATTGAAACGCGATCGCCCAGATGATGAACGGGACCGTCATCATCAGCAGGTAGCGCTGCCGCCACAGTTTGCGGGGAAGCGAAGGGCCGAGCGGTTTTGCCGTGTTGATGGCCGCCGGGATATTTCGGTTCATCGCCGATACTCCTTCTCGTACACATCGTGAAGATATTTTCGGAGGCTATGCAGATGTAAATCGGTTTACACTTTAAAATTAGGATAGCGTATGAATTGTGTTTTGTCAACCCCATATTTCCGGAAGTATTCAGAGCATTTGAGATGTAAACCGTTTGACACCCATAGGATGATATGATATGCTGACATAAGATAAAAAATGATTACAGAGATAGGGGATGAGCTATGGCCACCATTCACGAGATCGCCAAAAAGGCGGGCGTTTCCAGCTCGCTGGTGTCGCGCGTGCTGAACGACAAGCCCGGCGTCAGCCCTGAGAACCGCCGCAAGATCCTTGAGGCCATCGCGGAGGCCCGCTATGTGCCCAATGCCCTGGCCCGCTCGCTGGTCAGGCAATCCACGCAGATCATCGGCGTGGTGATGGACGATCTGTGCGAAAAATTCTTTTTTGACTTGATCCGGGGCTTGCAGGACATGGGCGAAGAGATGGGCTACAACGTGGTGTTTTGCAGCGGACGCAGCCGGATGGATGTGAAATACCGCTATGTGGATTACTTCATGGAAGGGCGCGCGGACGGAATCGTCGCTTTCGGCAGCCAGTTGGAAGACGTACCGCTTATCCGCCATATTTTAAAGCGCGCACCCCATTTTGTTTTGATTGAGGGAGACATACCGGGCGAAAGCTTCAACCGCGTGCGGGTGAACAATACAGGCGGGGCCTACCGGGCGACCATGCACCTGATTGAGCGCGGGTACAGGCGCATCTGCCATTTCACCGGGGATATGGGCTACAACGTCTCCAAGGAGCGCCTCACGGGTTTTCTGGACGCCATGCGCGACGCGGGGCGCCCCATAGAGGAAGGCACCGTGGTCAACGCCGATTTTGAGGAACCGCTGGCCTGCCAGCGGATGAATGAACTGATACAAAAGGGGCGCGTGCCCGACGCCTGTTTCGTGGGCGCGGACAAGGCCGCTTACGGCGTGATGCGCGCGCTGTTCGCCGGCGGGCTGCGCGTGCCCGAGGATGTGGCGCTGATCGGCTTTGACGACGAAGCGCCCGATTCCAGGGATATGCTTTTTCCCGGGCTGACCACCATGCGCCAGCCGCTGTACGAGATGGGGCAGATGGGCATCAAGCTGCTGGTCCGCTCGCTGACAACCCCTGGTGCCGCGCCGCAATCGGTGGTTTTCGAGCCGGATCTTATCCTGCGGGAGAGCTGCAGATAAATGCCTACCGATATAAAGCATTGCCGCATCACGGCTGATTGGCTGTGATGCGGCAGTGTTTTACTGACTGTGCTGGTTTTGTGCGCTCCCTGCTTACGGCTGTTCAGGCGCCCAGCTTTTCACGGCGGCGATGCTTCCGCCCATGTCGCAAAGCTGCTCCTTCACACATACGGCGTCGATCACATAGGGGCGGTCGGCCTCTTTGGCGCGGGCAAGCGCTGCCGCCAGCTCCTCCGGGTTGAACACACGCTCCGCCTGGCAGCCCAGGCCTTTGGCCAGGGTCACATAATCCACGGTGCCATCCTGGTTGCAGGCCATGGATACGGCGTACTCAAAACCATAAGCGCCCTTTTGGTTCTGGCGGATCAGCCCCAGGTACGCGTTGTTCACAATCACGGTGATCACGGGCTTGCGGTACGCCGCGGCTACGGCCAATTCCTCCCCCAGGAAGGTGAAGCCGAAATCGCCCACCACCGTTACGCTGTGCCGCTCGGGGAAGGCAACCTTGGCCCCGAAGGCCGCGGGCACCTCATATCCCAGCGTGCCGGCGCCGCCGGAGGGAAGGTAATGGCGCGGCCTGTTTATATCCTGGAGCTGGCCGGACCAGATCTGCACGATTCCGCAGCCCGCGGTGAACATGGTATCATCATCAAAGGCCCGGTTGACCTCGTGGAATACCCGGTGGGGCAGGATGGGGCTGCCCGTAAAATCGGTGCGGCGGCGCAGCGCCTTGCGCAATGCCGGCAGCGCGCGTGCGCGCTCCGTGTTCACAGGCTTCATATTCAACTCACGGGCGCGCTGCAAAAGCGCCTTGGCGGTAAGCCCCGCGTCGGCCACGATGGAAAGGTCGGGAGGAAACACCTTGCCGATCTGGGTGGGCTCGATGTTGATGTGGATGAACTTGCGTTCGCCCCGGTAGGCTTTGATATCGCCGGTGTGCCTGTCCGTAAAACGGCAGCCGATGCCCAACACCACATCAGACTCCAGAAAGACCTTGTTGCCGATGGGCTGGCCTACCTGGATGCCGGCATGGCCGGCGTTCAGCGGGTGCTCCTCCGGAATGCCGCCCTTGGCCATATAGGTGGTGATGACAGGTATCTGCAATAATTCCGCCAGGGCGATCACATCGTCTTCCGATTCGCTCAGCGTTACGCCGCCGCCCATGATGATCACGGGGGCTTTCGCCTGGTTCAGCATGGAAAGCGCCTTGTCGATCTGATCCCGGTCCGGGGCGGGCTTTATAACCGGCGCGGGGATATAGGAGTCGATATCAAAATCGATTTCCTGCTGCTGCACATCAAGCGGCAGGTCGATCAGCACCGGGCCGGGACGGCCGCTGCGCATTAAATAAAAAGCCTCCCGCATCACCTGGGGCAGATCTTCACCCTTTAGCAGGCAGTAGGTTTTTTTTGCCACGGTTTTGCCGATTTCGGCGATGTTCACGCACTGAAACGCTTCCTGTTCCAACTGCCAACTATTGGCCTGGCCGGTAATGGCCAGAAAGGGAATGGAATCGATAAAGGCGGTATAAAGCCCCGTAATGAAATTAGTGGCCCCGGGGCCCGAGGTGCAGATCGCCAGCGCAATGCGGTGGCTGGCCCTGAAATACGCATCGGCCGCGTGGGTGCACGCCTCCTCGTGGCGCATGCAGTAATGGGCGATGGGAGCATCCTCCAAATACTTATACACTGGATTGATGCCCGCGCCGGGTATGCCAAAGGCATCGGTGATTTTTTCTTTGACCAGGATTTCCACAAGGGCCTGCGCTACTTTCAAAGTGTTCTCCTCCTTCATTTTCCGTTAGCGGCCGATCCATGATTCCGGCATGGGCCATATCGGCAGGGATAATGATATCATTGGGAATTTCACTATATAAAATGACATTCCAATCATGTACATCATACCACGCAAAGCGGAACTTTGCAATAGCGCATGACGGTGCGCAGCCATTTTCCATATGAAAAAAGGCGCCGGCCCATGCCGATGCCCTTATCCCGTTATTTAGGCCCACAGCGGATACCGTAAAGACGCCATCATCCTGTCCATTATTGTGTGGACTGTTCAGGCATCTTCCCCGCTGCCCGCGCTTTTCAATACCTTTTGGACAAAAACGCGGGTCAGCTCAGGATCGAACTGCTTTCCGGAAGCGCGCAGAATCTCCTGTACGGCCTCCGCGTCATCCAGCGCCTTGCGGTAGCCCCTGTCCTCCCGCATGGTGTCGTAGGAATCCACCAGGGCAAGGATGCGCGCCAGCAGCGGTATGCTTTCTCCCGAAAGGCCTTGGGGATAGCCCGTGCCGTCCCACCGCTCATGGTGGTAGAGGATGATTTCCGATATGGCGTTCAAGTGCGGTACCGATTGGGCAATGCGGTAGCCTGCCTCCGGATGCTTCTTGATTTCCTCCCATTCCTCCCCGGTCAGCGATCCGGCTTTTTTCAAAATGCTCAGATCCACCCGCACCTTGCCGATGTCATGCAGCATGGAGGCCAGCTCCAGCGCGTCGGTATCTTCCTTGGGGAGATCCAGCACGTGGGCCAGGGATTTGGCCAGTATGGCCATGCGCTCTCCATGCTCCCTGGTTTCATCGCTCTTTTCATACAGCGTTTCCTTGATGGAGGTGAGGATCGTGCCATACATTTGCTTGTGGGCGATAAGCTTGCGCCTGTACATGAAGCGTTCGGCGGTCTTGATGATGATGTCCAGCGGTTCATCCGCCCTTACCTTGGCGGCGTAGCCCAATGATATGCTGACGTCGAACATCTCCTTGCCGGGGCGGGGGCCGTGGGCCGCGCAGGCCTTGTTGATCTGCCTTATCATTTGCGCCGCTGTGTCGGCATCCGTTTTGGGCAGCAGCACCAGAAACTCATCGCCGCCGATCCTGGCGATCACGTCCTGTTCCCGCAGGCAATTTCTGAGGATATGCGCGACCTCTGTCAGCAGGTAGTCGCCTTCATCGTGGCCGAAGGCATCATTCACCAGCTTCAGGCCATTCACATCCCCCAGAATCACCGACAGGGGCAGATTCTCCTGTGTATCCATGCGCAGGCGCGCCTGCTCCATGAATGCCCGGTTGTACATGCCCGTCAGCACATCATGGTAAGTGAGGTAAACGATCTCCGCTTCCTTTTGCTTGCGCTCGGTAATATCCTGCAAAAGCAGCATGTGGCTGTGGGCGGCCTCTTCCATTTGCAGTTGGGCCAGCGATAAATGAATCCAGACATCGGTTCCATCCGGCCGCTTGTACAGCCGTTCCATTTCAAACGACGTGGCTTTGTCCTGAATGTATGCTTCATAGGCCTCGCGGCCTTCCGTAAGATCCTCCGGGCGGATGGCCCTGGGCCAGTCGTCCGGTGCGATTTGATCCATGGGCAGGCCCAGAATGGCATTGGCCACGCGGTTGGAGTGCATATTGCCCTGGCTGTCTTCGAATGCCGCTCCGATAGGCGACTGCTCATACAGCGTACGAAACCGAAGCTCGCCCTGGATAAGGTCCGCCTCCGCCTGGATCTGCCTTAGGCGGGACCATATGACCATACAAACAAGCAGAGAAAAGAAAGGATACAGCACAAGCACCGGGAGGATGATGGTGCTGATGGCGGGCAGTATGATTTCCCTGGGCAGCGTGAGCGTCAGCACAAGCATCAGCACATGGGTGATCACGCCCACCAGATAAAATTCAAAACCTGTAAAGCGGCTTTTAAGCGGCCGGTTTTTGAATCTCATCTCCCGCCACAAAAGTCCGATCGCCGCCGAGATGGCGGTCACCAAAACGCCCATCAGCACGCCGCTTCCGCCAATGATGATCCTGGCGGCGATGATGATGGCGGCGGCAATCAGCGTGGGCGTCCAGCCAAAAAACATGCCCATGGTGCTGACCAGAACAGACCTTGTGTCAAACACGATTCCGTTGTTGAAGCGCACCGTGTTTAAGAGCACCAGTATGCCCACGATTCCCGCGGTCACGCCAATGACGGCCTGCGCCACGGCCTGCCTTTTGAAGTAGGCGCCATACACAAAGGTAAGCAGGATGCTGGCCGTTAAAACGATCGTAGCGTTTACAAGCAGATCCCGTAAGAAACCGATATCCATCTATCCACCGCCTTGCAAAGGAGATTAAAAGGGTGTATGGAGTCAGGACCGGCAGCCCGGGGGGGCATTTTCCTGTTGGGTGCGGGAATGGTAAAAAGGCGGATTACCACGGAAAAGCTCAAATTCTGCCATCAGTATAACACGCCTTTGGATGGTTGTCACTGAAAACCGAACGTTCTGGCATGATATATATCGCGGAAAAACCGCGCTTTTTCATAGGCAGGGCGAGCTTCCTTCAAAGGACTGTCATCCAGGGACGAAAAAAGCGGATGGGCTGGAAAAAGCATGGCTCCGGAAGCTTTTCCCGGGCCATGCCTTCTTGCAAAAGTGCGGCCGTGATGCATACGGAGCACGTTTTACAACTCCAGCTTCATATCGCCAAATTTGATCCAGCCCAGCTTGCGCATGGTTTCACTGATGAGAAGGGATAAAGCGGCGGGCAGCACGATGTGCAGCGCAAGAATTTTCAGGGCAATCATTCCCGGCCCGTCAAGCTGTACCATGGCGCGCCAGGTGCCGATCTGCCCCACAAACCCGGAGGTGCCCATGCCGGCGAACACGCCGCTGTTGCGCATGTCAAACAGCGTGGTGGCCAGCGGCCCCGTAATGGCGGAGGCAAGCGTGGGCGGCACCAGGATCAGCGGGTGCAAAAGAATATTGGGCACCTGCAGCATGGAGGTGCCGATCCCTTGGGCTATAAGGCCGCCCATCCTGTTTTCCCGGTAGCTGGATACGGCAAACCCCACCATCTGCGCACAGCAGCCGGCGGTTGCCGCCCCGGCTGCCAATTGCAGCCCCAGGCTTAGCTCGCCGCCCTCCGGCACGGTAAAGATCATGGCGCACAGCGCGGCGGAAGAGATGGGAGCCGTCAGAACAAGGCCCACCACAACGGAAATGATGATACCCATGGGGATGGGCTGCAAAAGCGTGGCAGTATCGATAAAATGCCGGAGCAGCGTCATGATGAAGTTAACGCCGGGGCTTACGGCGTAGGCGGCCAGCCCGCCTGCCAGGATGGTGGCGGAGGGGACAAGGATGATATCCAGCTTCGTTTTGCCTGCGATAAAGTTTCCGGCTTCCGCGCCCAAAACCGCCGCCAGAAAACAGCCCAGCGGCCCGCCAAGGCCATAGCCGACGGCGCCCGACGCGGCGGAGGTAAAGATGGCCAGCGGCTTCACCTTCATGCCCCAGGCCACCGAGACGCCGATGGCCGCGCCTACTACCGGAGCGGATTTGGCGGTGGCAGCGATCTCCTGAAGCAAAGACAGCCCCGGTATAAAGGCACCCAGTTGATCCAGGATCGTGCCGATGATCAATGTGGAAAACAGGCCCAGCGCCATGGCGCTTAACGCATCCAGCCCGTAGCGCTTTAAAAGCCGCGCCCCAAGAGACGTTTTTTTGTCTTCCCGCATGGTTTTGCCCCTTCCTGCAATTTCGCATCATTATAATGCATCCATAGGCAGGTGTAAAGGGAGCGGGATGGATATATATTGTTTTTTGGACCCTTTCACGCCATATATCACCAGCGCTTACTGCCAGTATGGCAATGGGATGATTGCTTGTCCGGAATGATATATTGAGCATATTTATTTGATTTGATATATTAAGTATGTTGACG
>JAEWWY010000107.1 GCA_023458835.1 Bacillota bacterium | reverse complement strand
CGGGCGGAATGGCTGCTGAACACCAAGAAGAAGATGAACCGCCTCATGGCGGAAATGACTGGTCAGCCCCTGGAAAAGGTAGCCCAGGATGTGGAGCGCGACCATTTTATGAGCGCCGAGGAAGCATTAAGCTACGGTATCATCGACGAGATCTATCAGCCGCGGACAGTCCGCGCCTAGAGGTAAAAAGATGGCCAAAGACGATTTCACTCCCCGTATGCAGCAGAAGGTGCACAAATGCAGCTTTTGCAACAAGACCCAGGAACAGGTCCGCCGCTTGGTGGCCGGCCCCAACGTATACATCTGCAATGAGTGCATTCTGCTTTGTCAGGAGATCATTGCCGATGATCTGGCCGTGATCGGCGATCCCGCCTCCACAGCGATTCCCCGCCCTACGGAAATGAAGCAGGTGCTGGATGAATACGTAGTAGGGCAGGAAAAAGCAAAGCGCTCCCTGGCGGTGGCGGTATACAACCATTACAAGCGCATCAACGCGCCCCAGAAGCGCGGCGATGTGGAGCTTGCAAAATCCAACATCCTGATGCTGGGCCCCACCGGCTGCGGCAAGACGTTTCTGGCCCAGTCCCTGGCCCGCATCCTGAATGTGCCCTTTGCCATCGCCGACGCCACCAGCTTAACCGAGGCCGGCTATGTGGGCGAGGATGTGGAGAATATCCTGCTCAGGCTGATCCAGAATGCGGATTATGACATTCAGGCGGCCCAGCGGGGCATCATCTATATCGATGAGATCGACAAGATCGCCAGAAAAAGCGAAAATCCCTCCATCACCCGTGACGTCAGCGGCGAGGGCGTGCAGCAGGCGCTTTTGAAAATTCTGGAGGGCACCGTTGCCAGCGTTCCGCCCCAGGGCGGGCGCAAGCATCCGCATCAGGAGTTTATCCAGATCGACACGACGAATATTCTGTTCATCTGTGGCGGCGCGTTTGATGGCATTGCCCCCATTATTGAAAGCCGCATCGGCAAGAAGACGCTGGGCTTCGGCGCGGAGCTGCATCAGAAGGACAATCCCGAAATGAGCCGGGTACTGCACCAGATCCGTCCGGAAGACCTGATAAAATACGGCCTGATCCCCGAGTTTGTGGGCCGTTTGCCCATTGTGGTAACGCTCGACCCGCTGGATGAGGAAGCGCTGGTAAAGATTCTCACAGAGCCCCGCAACGCCCTGGTGAAGCAGTACGCCAAGCTTCTGGAGCTGGACGGAATCGCCCTGGAGTTTGAGGAGGAAGCGCTCAAAATAATTGCCCAGCAGGCCATCCAGCGCAAAAGCGGCGCCCGGGGCCTTCGCTCCATCATTGAGAATATCATGCTGGACACCATGTTTGAGCTGCCTGTGCGCAACGATGTGAACAAATGCATCATCACCGCCGATTCCGTCAAGGAAGGCGGCATACCAAAACTGGTGGAAGGGGAGCCCCGCAAGCGCAAGCCCCGACCCCAGCGCAGCATTCCGGATACGGAGCCCAACGCTCAGCCGGAACCGAGTGTATCGTAATTCGACAAAAGCCGCTCCAATCCGCTGGGGCGGCTTTCAATTTTCCCCTTTTTTCCATAACATTTTCCTGCCATATTTGAGCGGAAATGGACATTGCCCCAACCACTCCCACACATGGAGACCCTTCCTTTTTCGCATCCTAGGCCTAGAAATGGAACAAAGGGAGGGCTTTTCGTTGGTGAACTTCTTGCTCCTGGGCATACAATTGCTGGTATCGATAGTGGTAGGGCTTTTCTTTTTCTCGCAGCTTAGACAGCAGAAAAAGGCACAGCCCGCCGTGCGCAGGGAGAGCAACCGTGAAATGGAAAACCTCCAGCGCATGCGCAGCATCCGCCTGTCCGAGCCGCTGGCGGAGAAGGTACGCCCGGTGAAGTTTTCGGATATTATCGGGCAGGGCGAGGGCATTAAATCACTGAAGGCCATCCTGTGCGGCGCGAACCCCCAGCATGTGATCATTTATGGACCTCCGGGCATCGGCAAGACCTGCGCCGCCCGGCTGGTGCTGGAAGCTGCCAAGCATACCCGCGGCACGCCTTTTTCACTCAATGCCCCTTTTATTGAGATGGACGCCACCTGCGTGCGCTTTGATGAGCGGGCCATTGCCGATCCGCTGATCGGCTCCGTGCACGATCCCATTTATCAGGGCGCAGGCCCGCTGGGCGTGCAGGGCATTCCCCAGCCCAAGCCCGGCGCTGTCTCCAAAGCCCACGGCGGTGTTTTGTTCCTGGATGAGATTGGGGAGTTGCATCCCATTCAGATGAATAAATTGCTGAAGGTGCTGGAAGACCGCAAGGTGATGTTCGAGTCGGCCTATTACAATGCGGATGATGCCGGCATCCCCCGCCATATCCACGAAATATTCAAGCGCGGCATGCCTGCGGATTTCCGTTTGGTGGGCGCCACCACCCGCAGCCCATCGGATATATCCCCGGCGCTTCGGTCCCGCTGCATGGAAATTTACTTCCGCGCCCTGGAGCCGCAGGAAATTGCGGATATCGCCGCCAATGCCGCCAAGCGGGCGGGCTATGATCTGGACAAGCGGGACGCGTCGCTGATCGGGCGCTATGCCGCCTGCGGCCGGGATGCGGTAAACATTGTGCAAATGTGCGCGGGCCTGGCCCAACTGGAGGAGCGGATGGCAATCACGCGGCAGGATGTGGAATGGGTGATTCATTCCGGCCATTATGCCGCCCGGCCCGATCCCTTGGCCAACCGGGAAAACCGGATAGGCTGCATCCATGGCCTGGCTGTATTCGAGAGCCATCAGGGCGCTTTGATGGAAATCGAGGCGGTGGCGCAGAAAGGTGCCGGCAAGGTAACGGTAACGGGCATTGTGGAGGAAGAAGAGCTGGGCATGGACGGCCACCGCATGCGGCGCAAATCCACAGCCAGGGGTTCCGCGGAAAACGTAATGACGCTCTTGCGTTCCATGGGCTATCCCGTGGACAGCATGGACATTCATATCAACTTCCCGGGCGGCGCGCCGGTGGACGGGCCTTCCGCCGGGGTGGCCATGGCGGTGGTGGCGGCCAGTGCCATGACGGGAAGGCCGGTGGACGGTTCGCTGGCAGTGACGGGGGAGGTATCCGTACGCGGCCGGGTGATGCCGGTCGGCGGCGTGCCGCAAAAGGTGGAGGCCGCCCGGCGGGCCGGGCTTACCCGGGTGCTGGTGCCCAGGGAGAACAGGCTGGAGCGCTTTGACGCGATGGATATGGAGATCATCGCCCTGGATACGCTGGAGGAAGCGCTGGAAATGATGCTCCTCCCGGGGGACTTTATCACTTCCCGGCCCGTGAGGGATTGGACAATTCCTGCTTTGCAGGAAAAGGCGGCGGCCAGCGGCCGGGCCGAAAAAGGCGAGAAAACGGTGGTGGGTCACGCCGCCGGCTTGGAGGAAAAGGCATAGGACCGGCCTTGAAATATGGCAGTGTGCAAGCAGTGCGCCCAGTTGCTTTTCTGCCCATGAATTGTTATAATAGGAAGCTCGTACGGGCCTTGCCGCCTTGGGTTCAGGCGGTGCACACTTTCCCTTTCAGGAGCGCAGGAAGGAAAATTACGCCCGCCTGGATTACCGTACATGGATTTGTGGTATATATATGTACATAGAGCCATGCCAAGCGGGCTTTCCTATATTTAAGGAGGAACTACTATGCCTAGAACAAAAAAGACGCCACTGATCCGCCTGCCGGTTTTGCCGCTTCGCGGATTGATGGTTTTTCCGCATATGGTATTGCATTTTGACGTGGGCCGGGCCCGCAGCGTGGCTGCACTGGAGCAGGCCATGCTGGAGGACCAGCAGATTTTTCTGGTGGCCCAGATGGATGCCGACATCGATGAGCCGTCCCTTTCAGACCTGTGCCGTGTAGGCACCATCGCCCATGTAAAGCAGGTGCTGAACCTGCCCGGCGACAGCATACGCGTGCTGGTGGAAGGCCGGCAGCGGGCCATGCTGGAAGCGGTGGTGGAGGAAGACCCCTACATGACCGCCGACGTGCGCCCCGTGGCGGAGCCGGACAAGGATGAAAGCCTGGAGCTTAAGGCGCTGGTGCGTACTACCCACGAATATTTCGAGGAATATGCCAAGGCCAGCATGCGCGTTTCGCCGGAGACGCTTCGCTCCGTCAACGAGGTGGACAAGCCGGACCAACTGGCCGATATTATTGCGGCCAACGTGCTGACCCACCTGGAGGACCGCCAGCAGATCCTGGAGGAAGTGAATGTGGCCAGGCGTCTGGAGACGCTTTGCGGCATCCTGACCCGGGAGACGGAGCTGGCCGCCGTGGAAAAGCAGGTTCAGGCCCGCATCAAAAAGCAGATCGAAAAAAATCAAAAGGACTATTATCTGCGCGAGCAGATCAAAGCCATCCAGACGGAGCTGGGCGACAAGGAAGCCACTGACGTGGAGGACCTGAAGGACCGCGCGGCCCGCACGGACCTGAACCAGGAGGCAAGGGACAAGGTCAACCGGGAGCTGGAACGCTTGAGCCGCATGGCTCCCGGCACGCCGGAGATCGGCGTCAGCCGCACCTATGTGGAGTGGATACTGGATCTGCCCTGGGGCAAGACCACTCCGGACAATCTTGATCTGAAGCGCGCCCGCCGGATCCTGGCCGAGGATCACTACGGCCTGGAAAAGGTAAAGGAGCGCGTGATCGAATACCTGGCGGTCCGGCGCATGAAAAATGACATGCGCGGCCCCATCCTGTGCTTTGTGGGCCCGCCGGGCGTTGGCAAAACCTCCATCGTACGCTCTATTGCCAAGGCAGTGGGCCGCAAGTTCGTGCAGATGTCCCTGGGCGGCGTGCGGGACGAGGCGGAGATCCGCGGACACCGGCGCACGTACATCGGGGCCATACCCGGCCGCATCATTTCAGGCATCAAGCAGGCGGGCACCATGAACCCTGTGTTCCTGTTTGATGAAATCGACAAGATGTCTTCCGATTTCAGGGGTGATCCAGCCTCCGCCATGCTGGAGGTGCTGGACGCGGAGCAGAACAACGCTTTCCGTGACCATTACCTGGAATTGCCTTTTGACTTGAGCAAGGTGATGTTCATTACCACCGCCAACACGGTGGATACCATACCCGCCCCGCTGCTGGACCGCATGGAACTGATCGAAGTGCCCAGCTACACCGAAGAAGAAAAGCTGCAAATCGCCAAGCGGCTTCTTTTGCCCAAGCAGATCAAGGAACACGGCCTGGAGCCCAAATCCGTCAGGATGGGGGATGCCCCCATGCGCCTGGTCATCGAGGGCTATACCAGGGAGGCAGGCGTGCGCCGCCTGGAGCGGGTTCTGGCCCGCATCGTCCGCAAAGCCGCCGTGCAGATGCTGGATACCGGATCACAGGAAGTGCATATGACACCATCTTTGGTGAAGGAATATCTGGGCGCCCAGCGCTACCTGCGCGACCTGCCGGAAAAGGAGCCGCGGGTGGGCGTGGTCAACGGCCTGGCCTACACGACGGG
>JAEWWY010000106.1 GCA_023458835.1 Bacillota bacterium | reverse complement strand
ATTCTTTCCAAGGAGGGGGAGGTGCTGCTCTGCGCCCCTTCCGGCCGGGCGGCCAAGGGCTTGACGGAGGCCACCGGCGTGGAGGCCAAAACCATCCACCGCATGCTGGAGTATGGCGGCGACGAGGGCAGCTTTTCCCGCGATCAGGACAACCCCCTGGAGGCCGGCTGCATCATCCTGGACGAGATGTCCATGGTGGATATCCTGCTGATGCGCGGCCTGCTCAGGGCCATCACCCCGGGTACCAGGCTCATTCTGGTGGGCGACGCGGATCAGTTGCCGCCCGTGGGGCCGGGGAACGTGCTGGGGGATATTCTCAAAAGCGAGGCCGTGCCCAGCGTACGGCTGACACAGATCTACCGCCAGGATGAAAACAGCATGATCGTTTTGAACGCCCACCGCATCAACGGGGGCGAAATGCCGGTTTTGAATGGCCGGGCCACGGATATGTTCCTGGAAAAGAAGGCGGCCTTAAGCGAGGCTGCCCAGACCATCGTATCCCTTTGCACCCAGCGGCTGCCCGCTTTTTTAAAGATGGATGAGATGGACAGGCTGTCGGGCTCCGTCCGGCAGATCCAGGTGCTGTCCCCCACCAAAAAAGGCGAGTGCGGCGTGTGGGCGCTCAACCGCATGCTGCAGGAGGCGCTGAATCCCCCCCAGATGGGCAAGCCTTCCCTGGTGTTCGGCGACGCGCTGTTCCGTGTGGGCGACAAGGTGATGCAGACGAAGAACGACTATCAGATCGAGTGGCGCAAATATAACGGCGTCACCTGGGAGGAAGGACAGGGCATCTTCAACGGGGACGTGGGCTTTATCGAGGCCATTGACTCGGAGGAGCGGACGCTCACCGTCCGCTTCGACGAGGACAGGCTGGTGGATTATGAGGAGCAGCAGCGGGAGGCGCTGGAGCTGGCCTACTGTCTGTCGGTGCATAAAAGCCAGGGTAGCGAGTTCCCCGTGGTGGTGATGCCCGTGGTGGGCGGGCCACCCATGCTCCTGACCCGGAACCTGCTCTATACAGCCATCACCAGGGCGCGGCAGTTGGTGGTCTTGGTGGGGCGGGAGGAGATCATCGAGGCCATGGTGCGCAACAACCACATTGCCAGGCGCTACACCACGCTTGGCCGCCAGTTGAAGGAGTGGGCGGGATGGGTTTCCTGATAAATCTTTTCTACCCGCCCTATGCCCGCTGCTATTGCTGCGGCCATCCAAGGCTGGACGGTGCGGGCGACCATCTGTGCCTGCCCTGCCGGGAGGCGCTTGCATCCATGAGAAAGCAGGCGGTCTTCTTTTATGTGGAGGGCATGGAACAGGTCTATGCGCCCTATCCCTACGAGGGCGCGGCCAGGGAATTGATCCGCTGCTTAAAATATGACTGCGTCAGGGACGCGGCGGGGCTGCTTGGCCGGGAGATGGCCGCGTGCATCGGCGGGGAGGCTTTTGACGCGCTGGTGCCCGTGCCGCTGCACCGGGTCCGCTTGAGGGAACGGGGCTTCAATCAGGCGGAACTGTTATCCCGGGCGGTAGGGGAACAAAAAAGCATCCCCGTCCTTCCGGCGCTGAGCAGGCTTCGCGAAACGGGCCAGCAGGCGAAGCTGGAAAAGGAGCGGCGGATGAAAAACATGGAGGATGCCTTTCAGGCCTGTGAAAAGGTGAAGGGCCTGCGGCTCTTGCTGGTGGACGACGTGTGCACCACCGGCGCTACCGCCAGGGATTGCGCAAGGGCGCTGCGCGCCGCCGGGGCCCAAAGCGTCAGCCTGTGCGTGGCGGCGGTAACACCGAAAATGGGGCATGGCTAATCCCCCTGCGGCCCGTTCATATAATTCATCAATTCTTTTTTGAAATCTTCTATGTAGTCCAGCAATTCTTTTTTGGTGACCCGGACCGCGCCGCAAAGCTCCGTGTCGGTCTGGGCGGAAATATGCTCCCCGTATTCCCTTTGCATCAGTTCCAGGAAGCGGGGGCGGCAGAATTCCCCCTGGCAAAAGCCCATGGAGGCCCTGGTGCGGCGCTTGATGCCGTCCACCGTATGCACGGGGATGCCCCGGCGGAGGGCGTCCAGGATCGTTCCCTCCATCACCTGCTCGCAGCGGCAGATGATGCGCTCCTCCCCGGAAGGCTGGGCGATCAGCAGCTCCGCTTCCTTCAGGGGGAGCATTTTTTTATGGAGATCAATGATGGGCTTCCGGTTGGGGTCATAACCCTCCTTGGGCGCAAGGGGAAGGCCTGCATCCGAAAGCATATCCGCCACCATGTCCGCGATGGCCGGGGCAGCCGTGAGGCCCGGGGATTGAATGCCCGCCGCCTGGAAGAAGCCCTTTGTTTCCGATTCCCCAATAATGAAGTCGTCCCCCGTGGCAACGGCCCTTATCCCGGCAAAGCTGCGTATGAACTGGCTGATATGGATCTTTTCCGTAGTGCGCAGCGCATGAAAATAAATTTCCGCCAGGCGTTCCACATGGGTGGAGCGGTTGTAGGTGCCTTGCTCGTCAATGGCATCCGGCCCCAGAAGCAGATTGCCGTGCACGGTGGGCGTGACCAGGATGCCCTTGCCCATGGGCGTGGGCATTTGAAAGACGACGGTGTTCAGCACCTTGCCCGAGCCGCGGGCAAGCAGGATATATTCACCCGTGCGGGGTTTGATTTCAAACTCCGTGGGGGTGACCATGGCGGATACCTCCGCTGCGCCCAGACCCGCGCAATTGACCACGAACCTCGCCATGACCTGCCTTGCGGGCGTTGTGAGGGTGAATATGCCTTCCTGCTTTGCGATTCCGGTAACGGGCTCGTTCAAATACAGGTCCGCGCCGTTTGCCACGGCGTTTTCCGCCAGGGCGATGGCCATTTCGTAAGGGGAGCAGATGCCGGCGCCCTTGCAATGCAGCGCGTACAGCACGTCTGGATTCAGGTTCGGCTCAAGCTTCAGTACCTGATCCCTGTTTAGGATTTCAAGGTCGTTCAGGCCATTGCGCCTGCCGTTTGCAAGCAGCGCTTCCAATTTGGGCAGGTCCTCCGGCCGGGTGGTGAACACCAGGGAGCCGGTCTCCTGAAAGCCGAAGTGAAGCTCGCTGTCAAGCTTCGCGTACTGCACCCGGCCCTTATAGCAAAGCCGGCCCTTGAGCTTATCGCTGCTTTCCGCATACCCGCCGTGGACGATGGCGCTGTTGGCCTTGGTGGCCCCCATGGCCACGTCCGGCTCCATTTCCAGAATGCAGATGCGCAAGTTGTATCCTGTAAGCCTGCGGGCAATGGATAACCCAACGATTCCGGCACCGATGACAGCCACATCGTACATGAAGCCCCATCCTTCCTGCTTCATACTTCTCCCCCCGCCGCACCATGCATCATCCCGGCAGCCCCGCCTCGCCGGGGGCTTTGCCCTTGCGCGCCCTGTATTGGCCAGGAGTGATGCTCTCGTATTTTTTGAAGGCGCGGATGAAGGAGGAACTGTTGTAATACCCCACCTTTTCCGCCACCTGCTCCAGGCTCATGTGGCTGCCGGTCAAAAGCAGCTTGGCATGGTGG
>JAEWWY010000105.1 GCA_023458835.1 Bacillota bacterium | reverse complement strand
ATCCCTTTTTGCCCTTTTCCTCGGAAAAGCTGTTTGTATGGCTTGGGCTTGAGCATAAATGGCAGTTTCAGCATGTTCCCGCCGGCCTTGTCCTGCCGGAAATATCGGTTTTGTTCAGAAGGATAGATCGGGAGGAGATCAAAAAGGAGGAGGAAAAGCTGGAGCAGACATAACATGCCCAAACATAAATACATCAGTTGACACCTGTCCATAGAAAGAAAACAAGTCCCGCAGCCTGTCATCCTGAGGGCCGCGCCCGAAGGATCTTATCGCGGCGCAAGCGGTCAATATTCTTCACGCAATGAGGGATTCTTCCAGACTCTACGCACATTGATGCATTAAAGCTTTGGATTGGCCTCAGCCGCTATGACAGCCTGCCCTTAAAATCCTCATACCCAAACCTTCGCACCAGCTCGATTTCCCCGTCCTCCCGCCAAAGCAGGATATCCGGCAGGCCCATGCCGTTGAAGGTATTGTTTTTGACCATAGTGTAAATCGCCATGTCGCCGAACACCAGCCGGTCACCCGTTTTCAAAGGCTGATCAAAGGAATAATCACCGATCACATCTCCCGCCAGGCACGTGGGCCCGGCCAGGCGGAAGGTATTGGCCTTTTCACCCGGCTGCCCCGCATCATTTAGCGGCGGGCGGTAGGGCATCTCCAGCACGTCGGGCATGTGGCAGGTGACGGAGGTGTCCAGAATGGCAATAGGCAGGGTGTTGTATACCACATCCATCACCGAGGTGATGAGGTACCCGGCATTCAGCGCCACAGCCTCCCCCGGCTCCAGGTATACCGTCATATCATAGCGGGCGGCAAACGCCTTCACTAGGCGGATCAGGCGGGGGATATCATATCCCGGCTTTGTAATATGGTGGCCGCCGCCGAAGTTTACCCACTTCATCCGCGGTAAAAATGCCGAAAACTGCTCTTCCACCGCCTGAAGCGTCTCCTCCAGGGCGTCGGAATCCTGCTCGCACAGGCAATGAAAGTGCAGCCCCTCAATCCCCTCCAGCCGTTCCTCACGGAATTGTTCCCTTGTCACCCCAAGCCTGGAGCCCGGTGCGCAAGGGTCGTACATGCCATGCTCCTGGGTGGAGTGGCCTGGATTGATCCGTATCCCGCAGGAAGCGCCGGCTTGAAGGGCCCTTTTTCCGAACCTCTCCCACTGGGAAAAGGAATTGAACACGATATGGCCGCACAGGGAGGCCGCTTCGTCAAAGGTGCTTTCGTCAAAAGCCGGGGAGAAGATATGCGTCTCCCCCCCGAAATGATCATGGCCCAGCTTCGCTTCATTAAGGCCGCTGGCGGTGGTCCCCTGCAGGTATCTGGCCATCAGGGGATACAGCCTGAACATGGAGAAGGCCTTTTGCGCCTGCAAAACCCTCGCGCCGCTTTCCCTCCCCACCCTTTGCAGGATTTGCAGGTTGCCTAGGATGGCCGCCTCGTCGATCAGGTAGCAGGGCGTTTTCAGTTGGGCTATATCCGGAAGATTGCGCATGTCAGTCCACCAATACAGGCGCAAAGCTTTCCTGCCACGGCAGCCCCCAGCGGTTCAAGGCTTCCATGAAGGGGTCGGGATCAAATTGCTCCATGTTATAGACGCCGGTCTTCTTCCACTTGCCGGTCAAAACCAGCATAGTTCCGATCATAGCCGGCACGCCTGTGGTGTAGGAAATGGCCTGGGAGCCCACCTCCCGGTAGCATTCCTGATGATCACAGATGTTGTACAGGGAATAGGTTTTGGACTTGCCGTCCTTAATGCCCCTGAAAATGCAGCCGATATTGGTCTTGCCCACTGTGCGGGGACCCAAGGACGCCGGATCGGGAAGCACGGCCTTCAAAAATTGCAGGGGCACGATTTCCCTGCCCTCAAACAGGATGGGCTTGATGGAGGTCATGCCCACGTTCTCCAGGCACTTCAAATGCGTGAGGTAGCTTTGCCCGAAGGTCATGAAAAAGCGGATGCGCTTTACGCCGGGGATGAACTTGGCCAGCGACTCGATCTCCTCATGGTGCAAAAGGTACATGTCCTTTTTGCCAATGCCCTCGAAATGATACTCCCGCTTGATCTCCATGGGTTCGGTCTCCACCCAGCGGCCGTTCTCCCAATAGCTGCCCTTGGCGGTAACCTCCCGGATATTGATCTCCGGGTTGAAGTTGGTGGCAAAGGGATAGCCGTGGTCGCCGCCATTGGCATCCAGGATGTCGATCTCGTGAATTTCGTCAAAGTGATGCTTCAGCGCGTAGGCGGAAAAAACGCTGGTGACGCCGGGATCAAAGCCGCTGCCTAAAAGCGCGGTGATGCCCGCCTCCCGGAAGCGGTCATGGTACGCCCACTGCCACTTGTATTCAAACCTGGCGGTATCGGTGGGCTCGTAATTGGCGGTGTCCACATAGTCGGTTTTTGTTATCAGGCAGGCATCCATAATGGTCAGATCCTGATAGGGCAAGGCCAGGTTCAAGACCACATCCGGCTGAAAGCTTTCGATGAGGCGAACCAGTTCCCCCACGTTGTCGGCATCCACCTGGGCGGTGGAAATTTTCGTCTTTCCGCCGGAAAGCTTGTCCTTCAAAGCGTCGCACTTTGACTTGGTGCGGCTGGCGATCATGATCTCCTCAAATACGCCGCTGTTCTGGCAGCACTTGTGAATGGCCACGCCGGCCACGCCGCCGCAGCCGATGATGAGCGCTTTTCCCATGGTGATGTCCTCCTTATGTATAGGGTGGTGGGTGATGTCTGGTGAGCGCCGGCAGCGGGCGCTGGCCGGCGATTGATAACCGTCCCTACTGCAAAGAGCATATTGACTTTTCTTCCGGCACCCGCATGCCCCCGGCAGAGAAGTTACCAAGCATAAGCATCCGTAGGGGCGATTATCAATCGCCCGCCAAGTATGATACCCTGTCCGCAGCATACGGGCGGTTAATAACCGCCCCTACACCCGCATAGCGTTTGCTGCCGTCTTTGCCGGAACGCCGTTCATGGCATCATAGTACCGCCAGCAGCAGCTCCCGCAGTACCTTCAGCGCCGTGGCCGTGGAGGCGCCGCTGGGATCATAGGGCGGCGAAAGCTCATTCATATCGCAGGCCACCACGTTCGCGCCCTTAAGGTTCAAAATGGCGCCCAGCAGCTCCATAAACGTCACGCCGCCGGCTTCCGGCGTACCGGTGCCGGGGAATGCGGACGGGTCCAGCACATCCAGGTCAATGGTGACATACAAAGGCTTGCCCCCAAGCTTTTCCACCGTCCCGGCAAAACCTTGCAAATCAAACTTCCGCATGGTCACATGGTCCTGCTCCGCCCACTTAAACTCCGGCCTGTCACCGGAACGGATGCCGAACTGAAAGATGCGCCCATCGCCCAGTATATCCCAGCAGCGCCTTATCACCGTGGCGTGGGAGAGCGCCTCGCCCAAATATTCATCCCTTAAATCCGTATGGGCGTCAAGGTGCAGGATGTGCAGATCCGGATACTTCTTCGCAGCGGCCCGCACCGCGCCCAGCGTGACCAAATGCTCGCCCCCCAGCATGACGGGGATTTTATCGTCCGCAAGGATGGCTGCCGCCTTTTCCTCAATCTTTTGCAGTACCGCCTGCACATTGCCAAAGGGCAGCTCCATGTCTCCCCCGTCGAATACCCGGCAGTCGGTCAGGTCCCTGTCCTGATAGGGGCTGTAGGTTTCCAGGCCGTAGCTTTCCGCCCGCATCACGCGGCTGGCAAACCTGGTGCCGGGCCGGTACGATGTGGTGCCGTCAAAGGGCGCGCCGAAAATCACGGCTTTGGC
>JAEWWY010000104.1 GCA_023458835.1 Bacillota bacterium | reverse complement strand
GGCATGCTCACCGCCATCATCATTTTGCTGATCTTCACCAACCTGGGCCTGATCCCTATCGGGAGCATCGCCATCACCACCATCCATTTGCCGGTAATCATAGGCTTGCTTGCGGAAGGTCCTGTCGTGGGCCTCATTCTGGCATTTGTATTTGGCGCAGGCACGCTGATCCGGGCATTGATTTCCCCTGCCGGGCCCTTTGACGCTTTCTTCCTGAACCCCATGATCTCCATTTTGCCCCGTCTGCTGATTCCCCTGGGGGCATGGGGCGTATTCAAGCTGGTGAGCGGGCTTTTTCCCAAAACAAAGCCCATGGCCTCCATTGCCTGGGGGGCCGCGGGCCTGGCGGGAAGCCTGACCAATACCGTGTTCGTGCTTCTCTCCATCTACCTGTGGTATGGCAAGCGGGTGGAGGAGATCATAAGCTCTGTACCCGATCTTGCCCAATATGCCAGCGCCGCCGGCAAATTTCTGTTCTTTGGCGTAGCGCTGCCCAACGGCATCCCTGAGGCGATCGTCACCATGATCCTGATTCCCGCCATCATGGCGGCGGTGGCGGCCGTGAAAAAGAGAAGATAAAGGGGTCCTTCCATTATGATTTTTACCATGGACGTGGGCAATACCAACATCAAGACCGCCCTGTTTGACGGGGTGGAGCTGGTGAAGTATTGGCGCATCTCCACCAGCAAGACATATACCAGCGACGAGTACGGCATACTGCTGCACAACCTGTTTTCCCATGCCGGGCTCTCCATGGAGGATGTGGAGGGTGTTGTAATCTCCAGCGTGGTGCCCACCATTAACTTCACGCTGGAGCATATGTGCCAGAACTATTTTCACAAGGAGCCCATGACCGTGGTGCCCGGCATACGCACGGGGATCAACATCAAATATGAAAACCCCAGAGAATTGGGCAGCGACCGCATCGCCAATGCGGTCGCCGCCTATGAACAATATGGCGGGCCCTGCATTTTTATCGACTTTGGCACAGCCACCTCCTTTGGTGTGGTAAATGAAAAGGGGGCCTTCCTGGGCGGCTGCATTTGTCCGGGCATCAAGCTGGCCAGCGAAGCGCTGGTCTCCGGCGCGGCCAAGCTGCCAAGGTTTGAGCTGATCCGGCCGGATGCGGTCATTGGCCGCACCACGGTTCAAAACCTGCAGGCCGGCCTTTTTTACGGCTATGTAGGCCAGGTGAACTACATCATCAACAAGATGAAGCAGGAGATCGGCAACGACAAGGCATACGTTGTGGCAACCGGCGGCATGGCGCGGCTTATCTCCCCGGAGTCCAAGGAGATCGACAAGCTGGACGGCCTGCTGACCCTCAAGGGCCTGCGCTTGATTTATGAAAGAAACGTGTAGGGGTGTGAAGCCATGAAAACGGTGACGGTAGGATTCTTGGGCTGCGGAAACGTGGGCTGCGGCGTATGGGAGCTGCTTTCCGGCTTTGCGCAGGAGCTTGCCCACCGCAACGACCTGAAAATCATTATCAAGAAGGTTTTGGTACGGGATCTTACTAAATCCCGGAATGCCAGCGTGCCCAGGAAGGTGCTGACCACCGATCCCGATGCGGTATTATGCGACCCGGACATCAGCATCGTGGTGGAATTCATGGGCGGCGAGCAGCCGGCCACAAGCTATATGCTACGGGCGCTCCAAAACAAAAAGACGGTGGTTACCGCCAACAAGATGGCCGTGGCGCTGCATTGGCCGGAGCTGCAAAGGGCTGCCCAGGAAAACGGCATGGGGCTGTATTACGAGGCCAGCGTATGCGGGGCTATCCCCATCATCCATACGCTGACCGAATCGCTGCAGGCCAACCGCGTCACAAGGCTGATGGGCATCATCAACGGCACCACCAACTATATTTTGAGCCGCATGACGCAAAACGGCGAGAGCTATGAAGCCGTGCTGTATGATGCCCAGCGCCTGGGGCTGGCGGAGCCGGACCCGGCCTCCGACGTGGAGGGGATGGATGCGGCCTACAAGCTGTCCATCATGGCCTCCCTGGCCTTCCATGCCCGGGTCCCCTTTGACAAGGTATATTGCCAGGGCATCACCGAGATCACCGCCATGGACATCGCCTATGGCAAGGAAATGGGGCTTATTCTGAAGCTTCTGGCCATTGCCAAAAAGGATGGCATGACGGTGGAGGCAAGGGGGCATCCCACATTCATTCCCCAAGCCCATCCCCTGGCTTCCGTGGGCGGCTCCTTCAACGCGGTATACCTGTACGGCCATGCCTGCCGGGAGATGATGCTCCAGGGCCGGGGCGCGGGGGATATGCCCACCGCCAGCGCCGTTGTCAGCGACCTGATCCATGCCGCCACCCATGGCGTCCATTCCCATCCCACCTTCGTCAACGAGGATCAGCCGCCCAGTGATCTGTGTTTCAGCGATGATTGGGAGAGCGAGTATTTCATCCGCATGTCCGCCATCGATGCCCCCGGCGTGCTGAGCCAGGTGTCCGGCTGTTTCGCAAGGCACGGTGTTTCCATTGCCTCCATGCTGCAGAAGGAGTCGGTGGAGTCAGGCCATGTGCCCTTGATTTTCATCACCCACAAGGCACGGGAACAGGCCATGCTGGCCGCGCTCCGTGAACTGGATCCCGCCATTGTTGATTACCACCGCATGATCCGGGTAGAGGGCAAAAGCAGCTACTGACCGGCAGATGCGCAATGGGCGGGAGAAGCGTGCTCCCGTCCATTTTTGTTATGGATTGTATTGGGCCTGCGCGGCCATCGTGCGAAACGGATCGAAATATGGTATACTGTTACAAATATGCAGGAAGGGAACGACATCATGGCTGACAGCGATAAAGCGCTGGATTCGCCGGAACTGTATATCAACCGGGAATTAAGCTGGCTTGCCTTCAACCGCCGGGTGCTGGCGGAGGCGATGCAGCCGGACAACCCTGTTTTCGAGCGGATGAAGTTTTTGTCCATCGTATCCACGAACCTGGATGAGTTTTTTATGATCCGGGTCGCTTCCATCCGCGATCAGGTATCGGCAGGCTGGAAGCTGCCGGATCCGGCAGGGCTAAAGCCCCGGGAGCAGCTTCGGCAGATCGCCCTCGCAACAAGGCTGATGGTGCAGGAGCAGTACCGCGTATGGGCAGGGGAGCTTTTGCCGGAGCTTACGGAAGCGGGCCTTTCCTTTTTGGCGTGGGCTGATCTGAATGAAGAGCAGGCGGCGTTTGCGGAGCGCTTTTTCCAAAGCGATGTTTATCCGGTGCTGACGCCGGTTCTGGTGGAGGGCAGCCGCAATTTTCCGCTGCTATCAGGCCGCAGCCTGAACCTTGGCGTGCTTTTGAAAAGCCATGGCGGGAAAAGGACGGAGTTTATCACCGTGCAGGTGCCGGGCCTCATTCCCAGGGCGCTGCGCCTTCCGGGGGAGGACGCGGGCGCATCCTTCCTGTTGCTGGAAGAGATCATCCGCCACTTTTTGCCCCAGGTGCTTCCGGGGCGGCGGATCATCGCCTGCCATCCCTACCGCATTACCCGCAACGCGGACCTTTCCTATGACGAGGAGGAGGCGTGCGACCTGCTCATCTCCATTGAGCAGAGCCTGAAAAAGCGCAAGTGGGGCGCGGTGATCCGCCTGGAGATAGACCCGGACATGGACGAGCGCATGCTGGCGCTGCTGCAGGATGCTTTTGAGGTGGGGGAAACGGAGATTTACCGCATTCCGGGCCCCATCAATTTCGACTTTCTGCTCAAGCAGATGTATCCGCTGCCGGGTTTTGACAAGTGGAAGTATGCACCCTTTGAGCCGGGCACGCCAAATGAGCTGAAGGAAGCTTCCATTTTTGATACGCTCAAGCGCGGCGATATTTTTCTGCATCACCCCTATGACAGCTTTGATCCTGTGCAGCGCTTTGCGGAGGAGGCGGCCCAGGATGAAAACGTGCTGGCCATCAAACAGACCCTGTACAGGGTCAGCGGCCATTCCGCCATTGTGGAATCGCTGGCGAAGGCCGCCAAAGGTGGCAAGCAGGTGACGGCGCTGCTTGAGGTGAAGGCCCGTTTTGATGAGGAAAACAACATCCATTGGGGAAAATACCTGGAGAAGGCCGGGTGCCATGTGATCTACGGTCTGCCCAGGCTGAAAACCCACAGCAAGATACTGCTGGTGATAAGGCGTGAACCGGACGCCATCCGCCGGTACGTGCACCTGGGCACCGGGAATTACAACGATGTGACGGCGCGGCTGTATACCGATATGGGGCTTTTGACAGCCGATCCCGAGCTGGGGGAGGACGCCAGCCGCTTTTTCAACCTGGTGACAGGCTTTTCCGAGACGATGCCCATGAACCTCCTGACTCCCGCCCCCAGCAAGCTGCGCACGGAGTTTTTGAGGCTGATCAAGCGGGAGCGGGACAACGCGAAGAAGGGCCTGCCCGCCCGCATCGATGCCAAGATGAATTCCCTGGTGGACGCCGCGGTGATCAAGGCGCTGTATGAGGCAAGCCGCGCCGGGGTGGAGATCGATCTTACCGTGCGGGGCGTATGCTGCTTAAGGCCGGGCATCAGCGATCTGAGCCAGCGCATTACCGTCCGCTCCATTGTGGGCAGGTTTCTGGAGCATGCCCGCATCTTCCGCTTTGAAAACGCCGGCGAGCCGGAAATATATTTAAGCTCCGCTGATTGGATGCCCCGGAACCTGGACAGGCGCGTAGAGCTTTTGTTCCCTGTCAGGGATGAGCGGATACAGGAACGCATCCTGCGCATGATGGCGCTGCAGAAGCAGGATACGGCCAAAGCCTGGCTTCTGAAACCGGACGGCGCGTATGAGCGCATTTCCCCGAAAGAGGGGGAGGAGTGTTTCAACAGCCAGGAAGCGCTTCTTAGGGGAGAAGAATAGGAAAGTTCTTTGCATTCCTGCGTATATAAGTAAGCAAACGACGGAGCATAAGGAGACGGGGCTTTCATGTTTGGGCAGTGGAAGAAGGACATTGACGCGGTGCTGACAAGGGACCCGGCGGCCAGGAGCCGCCTGGAGGTGCTTTTGTGCTACCCCGGGCTGAAGGCCATCCGCGCCCACCGCAGGGCGCACAAGCACTACCTGAAAGGACACATTTTGCTTGCCAGGCTGATCAGCCAGCATTCCAGGAACAGGACGGGGATAGAGATCCATCCCGGCGCCAGGATCGGCGAAGGCCTGTTCATCGACCATGGGGACGGCGTGGGGGGCGGCGACACAGCGGTGATCGGCGACAACGTGACGATCTATCAGGGCGTCACCCTGGGCGGCACAGGCAAGGAAACAGGCAAGCGCCACCCCAACATCGGAAACGGCGTTACCATTGGCGCGGGGGCAAAGATTCTGGGCCCCATCACCATTGGCGACAACAGCAAGGTAGGCGCCGGGTCCATCGTGCTGAAGGATGTGCCCCCCAACTGCACGGTGGTGGGAAATCCCGGCCGTGTGGTAAAAAAGAAGCAGCCGCTTAAGGCGGGCGAAGTAGACCTGGACCAGGTGAATCTGCCCGACCCTGTGCAGGAGCGGATGGAAGCATTGATCACCAGGCTATCCCATTTGGAAGCATGCCTGCGGGAACATGCCAAAACGCTGGGCTGCGATGACTGCGCCAACAGAAATTCTCCCGATTGCCCCGTGGAAGCTGACCGATGTCGGGAGGAAACCGACGATATGATGCCGAAATGACTGATGCACCTACGTGTAAGGAGGAGCCCATGCAGATATACAACAGCCAAACCAGGAAAAAGGAAACCTTTATCCCCTTGAAGGAAGGCAAGGTGGGCATATACGCCTGCGGCCCCACGGTATACAATTACTTCCACATTGGAAATGCCAGGCCGTTTATCCTCTTTGATGTCATGCGCCGGTATCTGGAGCATAAGGGTTATGAGGTGACTTTCGTTCAGAATTTTACCGATATCGACGACAGAATGATTCAAAAGGCCAACGAGGAAGGCACCACCGTCAAGGATGTGGCGGAGCGGTATATCGAAGCCTATTTTGAGGATGCCAAGGCGCTTGGCATCCGCCCGGCCACGGTGCATCCCAAAGCCACGGAACATATCCCCCAAATCATTTCCCTTATAGACAGGCTGATCGCAAAGGGCTACGCCTACGCGGTGAACGGAGACGTGTATTACAGGGTAAAAGCCTTCTCCGATTACGGCTGCCTGTGCGGGCAGAACCTTGATGATCTGGAAGCAGGGGCCTCCCAGCGGCTGGATGTGGAAACGGACAAGGAAGATCCCATGGATTTTGCCCTGTGGAAGGCTCAAAAGCCCGGCGAGCCCGCCTGGGAAAGCCCCTGGGGCCTGGGCCGGCCCGGCTGGCATATTGAATGCTCCGCCATGTCCATGACATACCTTGGGGAGACCTTCGACATCCATACCGGCGGGAAGGACCTGCTTTTTCCCCATCATGAAAATGAGATCGCCCAGTCGGTGGGGGCTACCGGGCAGCCTTACGCGCGCTATTGGATGCACAACGGCTTTATAAATGTGGACAACGAAAAAATGAGCAAATCCCTGGGCAATTTCTTTACCGTGCGGGATATTGCCAGGGAGTACGACCTGGAGGCTGTGCGCATGTTCATGCTGTCGGCCCATTACCGCAGCCCTGTCAATTTCAGCAGGGAGATGATCGCCCAGGCCCACGCATCCCTGACCCGGCTGTACACCGCCAGGGACCAGTTCACCTTCCTTTTGCAGTCCGCGCAGGATAGGGAGCTGAACCAGGAAGAAAGCGAATTTGTGTTAAGGGCGCAAAAGGCGCAGGAGCGCTTTGATCAGGCCATGGATGATGATTTGAACACGGCGGATGCCCTGGGCGCGCTGTTTGAGCTGGTGCGGGACGGGAACGTGACGCTGAACGCAGGAAGCGCCAAGGGCGCTGTGAAGGCCGCCTATGACATGCTGCTGTCGCTTACCGATGTGCTGGGCCTGCTGCTGAAGAAGGAAGACGGCCTGCCCGAGGATGTGCGGCAGCTTGTGGACCGGCGCGCGGCCGCCCGTAAAAACAAGGACTGGAAGCTGAGCGACACATTGCGGGATGAGATTAAGGCGCTTGGCTACATACTGGAGGATACGCCGCAGGGGCAGAAGGTTAGAAAAGGCGTGTAATCATCGCGCGGGATCGGGAAAATGGCTTTGCCGTTTTCGCGATTTTACATTTTCGGCGGAACAAAAGGCAGAACGCATACGTTTTGTTTTCTGGAAGTCATTTCCATGGGGGAGTGGCGGGAAAAGAACGTTGCGAAAAATGGAGGAGAATACGGATGAAAAGAGCAGCATTATTCTGCCTGATATGCGCCCTGACTGTGTTTGCGGCCGGCGCGCTGGCAGCCCCGGGGGATGCCACGCTGTATACGCGGGAGCAGCTCAAGGAGC
>JAEWWY010000103.1 GCA_023458835.1 Bacillota bacterium | reverse complement strand
CGCATTTGACCACATAGCCGCAGCTTCGGCAGGAAACGAAGGATTGGTAACCGCGCCGGTTCAAAAACAGCATGGCCTGGTTGCCATGATCCATGCATTCCCGCAGCTTTTGTGTAAGCAGCATGCTGAAAATGGAACGGTTGCCCGCCTCCAGTTCCTTGCGCATATCCACCACATGCACCTGGGGCAGCGGCCTATCCATGACACGGCTGGGCATTTCCAACAGCGTATAATCGCCACGGGAAGCTTTGGCGAACGATAATATGCTGGGGGTAGCGCTGCTCAGCAGCAGCACGCCGCCCTCCCTTTGACAGCGGCTTTGGGCCACCTCCCGGGCGTCGTACCGTGGATGGTGCTCGCTCAGATAGCTTTGCTCGTGCTCCTCATCCACTACAATGAGGCCAAGCCTGTCGACCGGGGCGAATACCGCCGAGCGCGCCCCTACCACGACTCTGGCCTGGCCGCGGCGTATGCGCCGCCACTCGTCGAACCGCTCACCCTGGGTAAGCCTGGAATGGAGCACCGCAGCCACAGGGCCGAAGCGGTCACGGAACCATTGTACCATTTGGGGTGTCAGCGCGATCTCCGGGACCAGAACAATGGCACCCCGGCCCATCGCCAGCGTTTTTCTCACCAGGCGGATGTAAACCTCCGTCTTGCCTGAGCCCGTCACGCCGTGGAGCAAAAATGCTCCGGCGCCTGTTTGAAGGGCGGGCTCCATTTCATCCAGCGCCTCCTGCTGGGCGGTCATCAGGGGCGGATCGGCGACTTCCCTTACGACCATGTCTTCGTAGGGGGAGCGGAGCACTTCCTTCTGCGAAAGGGTGACAAGCCCCATGGATTCAAGCTTTTTCAGCGCATCCATCGGATCTTTGACCAATAGTGAAAGCTCTTTGACGGGGTGGGGCTTGCCATCCTTCAAAAGCGTCAGCAGCAATGCCCGGCGGGGGGAACGCTTTTGCGCGAAGGCTGCGGCCTCCACATCCTCCCCCGGGATATTGAGCCTGGCCATCGGCTCCGTTTTTTCCTTGACCCTTCCGCCGCGCATGGCGGCGGGGAGCATCAGCCGGAGCGTTTCCGCCAGCGGGCAGTGGGCATACTCCGCCATTTCCTGTCCCAGGCTGATCAAGGCGGGCAGCACTGCCGGATAATCCTCCAGCGGGCGGAAAATGGCTTTGATCTTTTCCGTGGGGTAATCGGTATCATCAGACAGGGAGAGGACCAGGCCCTCCACTTTCCTCAAGCCAAAAGGAACAAGAACGCGGGTCCCCTGGGAAAGGCGCGTGTTCTCCGGCACCCGGTAGGTATAGACATGGGCCACGTTTTCGTGCACGATGTCCACGATCACCTGGGCAAACATGCCTTCGCCTCCCATGTATAAAATGCCAACTTTTATTATACCGTCAACCCGAAGATTACACAAGCACGGTTTTTCGCTTTGGTTTTGGTCAAAATCTGCGCCGTTGACTTTCCTGGCCGGCCTCCTTATAATGAATGAACCGTACAAGGAGGAGATTATGGCCGAACATAACAAGCTGACCTTTATTGCCACCGCTGCCTTTGGCCTGGAGGGCGTGGTAGCGGATGAATTGCGTGCGCTGGGCATATACAATGCCAAGGCTGAGCTGGGCGGGGCACGGTTTGAATCGCTGCCCGGGGAGGCGTATGCGGCATGCCTGTGGCTGCGCTGCGCGGACCGGGTACTGCTTGTTTTGAACGAAGCGAAGGTACTCACGTTTGAGGAGCTTTTCCAGGCGGTGAAAGCCATCCCCTGGGAAGATTACCTGCCCAGGGACGCCGCCTTTCCCGTTTCAGGCAAGTGCGCCAGAAGCCAATTGATGAGCGTGAGGGACTGTCAGGCCATCACCAAAAAGGCCATCGTGGAGCGGCTGAAGGAGCGTTACAAGACAGCATGGTTTGCTGAGACGGGAGCCGGGTATCCCGTGGATGTCAGCCTCCACGGCGATGTGGCAAGGCTGACCTTGGATATAAGCGGCGTGGCACTGAACCGCCGGGGCTACCGCACTCTCAATGGGGAAGCGCCCCTTCGGGAAACGCTGGCGGCGGCCATCGTGCGCTTGTCGCCCTGGAAGCCGGGAATGGCGCTGCATGATCCCTGCTGCGGCACAGGCACGATTTTGATTGAGGCGGCTATGATGCAAGCCGGCCGTGCGCCGGGGCTCAACCGGGAATTCGCCTGCGACAAGTGGCCGCTTTTCCCGGCGGGGGAAAGGGCCCAATTGCGGGAAAAAGCCCGCGCGGCCTATGATCCCGGCAGGATCCAGGAGATATCCGGCAGCGATATCGATCCCAGCGCCTTGGAATTATGCAAAAAGCACATTGTCCAGGCAGGGATGGAAGGCCGCATCCGGGTGTTTGAAAGGGATCTGCGCCAGCTAAAGCTGCAGGAGAAAAACGGCGTATTTCTGGCCAATCCGCCTTATGGGGAACGGCTGGGCGACAAAAAGTCTGCCGAAAGCTTGTATGGACAGATGAACAGCCTTCTAAACAATCATGAAGGCTGGCGCATGGGCGTGTTGAGCAGCCACCCCGGCTTTGAGCGCCACTTTGGCCGCCGGGCGCAAAAAAAACGCCGGCTGTACAATGGCCGGCTGGAATGCGAATTTTTGATCTATTGAAATACCTTTCTACATTTCCACCGTTTCCTCTTCCCTAAAATCCGGCTCCACGGGGGGAAGGGCCTGGCAGGCCATCAAAATGGCATCCTCCCCGTTGTCTTCGTAATACCGCCTGCGGCAGCCCACCTGCACAAAGCCCAGGCTTCGATAGAGGCCCTGGGCGGTGAGGTTGGAGCGGCGCACCTCCAGCGTAACGAAGGACGCGCCCAGGTTCGTGGCGTACTGTATCAGGCATTTAGTGATCAGCCGCCCGTATCCCTTGCCGCGCTTGTCGCGGCGCACGGCGATGTTGGTGATGTGGCACTCATCCAGCACCATCCAGGCCCCGGCATAGGCGATGATCTCACCGTTCAATTCTGCCACCAGGTACCTGGCGCACTTGTTTTCCGTCAGCTCATCCTCAAAGGCGCCCCGGCTCCAGGGGGAAGAAAAGGTATCCGCTTCAATGCGGTGTACATCATCGATATCATGCGGCGTCATTCTCCGCACGAGCGCGCCCTTAGGCTCCATGTGATTCCTCCCTGGATTTGCGCTGGCGCTCCGCCTGGGGCGCGCGCAGATAGTATGGCATGAGCGTCAGATAATCTACCGCCTGGTCCTGGTAGTGACCGGCCAGCAGCGCTACGCTGAGCGGCCGCAGGAATCTTGCATGGGCCGGAGCGAAAAATGCCTTGTCTTGAAGGGAAGCTTCTATCATTTCCCGGTGAACTGGAACACCGTCCCCCACAAATAAAAAGGGGCCGGACAAGGGCGAAAGCTGATCGAGGTATTCCGGCAGTTTCAGCGCCGCGTCCTCCATCAGCCGCCGGGGCGGCATGCCGGCTTGAAAGGCCGCGCCGTAGACCTGGCCGGCCCTGGCATCCTGTATGGGGCAGACGACGCCGTCAAAGAAGGGAATGCCGGCTGCCAGCGCCTGCAATGCATTGATGCCGGCGCAGGGCTTATTCGCACCGTGCGCCAAGCCCTTTACCGTGCTCACGCCGATGCGCACCCCGGTAAAGGAACCGGGGCCCACAGTCACCGCCAGCAGATCCATATCCCGGATGGCAAGCCCCGTGCGGGCAAAGCCCTCCTCCACCATGGGCATCAAGCTTACCGAATGGGTGAAGCGGTTGACGGCAATAGCCTCATAGGCGGCCTCGCCGTTTTTTACAATGGCAGCCCCGGCCACGGGGCCGGAGGTATCCAGCGCCAGTATGTTCATGCTTTGACATCCTTCCCAAGAGACACGTTTGCATAGCCTCCCACGGGAGTGATTTCGATGATGCGGTCGTTTTCCCCTGCGCCATAGGCGATGGAAACCTGCAAATGCGCTTTGGGAAGTATGTGCACCGCTCGGTCCGGCCATTCCACCACCGAAATGCCGCCGCCTGTAAGATATTCCTCTGTGCCTATCTCATACAGCTCTTCCGGATCATCGATTCTATACCAGTCAAAGTGATACAGGGGAAGCCTGCCCGTATCATACGCCTGCAAAATGGTGAAGGTAGGGCTGGCAATGGGCCCGTCAATTTGAAGCCCCCGGGCGATGCCGCGGGTCAACTCGCTCTTGCCCGCGCCCATATCACCCTGGAGCACCAAAACGTCCCCCGGGCGCAGGAGCCTTCCCAGCTCCTCGCCCAGGGAACGTGTTTCTTGAGGGGAGTGTGTCACGTACCGCAAAGGATCACTCCTTGGTGTTATGCACGGATTGCGCGCCCGTGAAGCAGGGGAGACAAATGCCTGTACAATACATAAGTCAGGAAACTGACAGATACGCCTTTGAGCAGGTTGAACGGAGCCGTTGCGAGGAACAGCATTTTTTCCAGGCTGTCAATATACGGCGGGAACATGCCAAGAATCATTTCTGCAGTCAGCCCCATCGCCTTCGTATAAAACGGTATGAGGAGATAGGCATTTACCAGCATTCCGGAAATAATCAGTGCGATAGTACCTGCGATCATGCCGATGAGGGCATTCTTCCGGCTTTTGTTCCGCTGGTAAATCAGAACCGCCGGAAGCATAAGCGCCGTGCCAAAGATCAGGTCAGCCAGTTCACCAACACCCATACTGTTTGTGTGCAGAAGGCCCGTCAGGCTTTTCAAAAGCAGGATGATGAAGCCCGCCAGCGGTCCCATGGAGAAACCGCCCAACAGTACCGGCAGGTTGCTGAAATCGAGTTTGTAGAAACCAATGATCGTAATCTCCGGCTGAAAAAACAGCACGGATGCTACGGCCGCCAACAGGGCGATGCGGGTCATTCTTTGCGGGGTGAAGTACGTTTTGGGTTTCATCGCAATGCCTCCTTAAATATGCACGCCCCTGAAGCTGAAAGCTGTTCAGGGGCGAAAACATACTTTGCAAAGTTCTTCTATCATCCAGACTTTACTGTCGGCTCTGGAGTTTCACCAGATCGGCCGCGCACTGACCGTGCGCGGTTCGCGGGCTATACCGCCGGTAGGGAATTTCACCCTGCCCCGAAGAAGCTTCAAGTGCTATGCGATTGTGGATTACGCAGGTATGATAGCACGATGGATTTTGTTTGTCAACGGTCGTTTGTTTTTACTCCAGCCCTTCCATCCTCGCCGCGCCTTCCGGACGGATATCCAACTGGTGGCAGCAATGGGCACCGAACACAGCCTCCAGGGATTCGGTAAAGGAAGAGCCCTGGTCAAGGGGGACAAAGTTTAGCGTAGTGCCCGCAAAGCCGCCCCCATGCACGCGCCAGGCGCCGTTTGCGCTAAGCTGGCTCTCCGCCAGAGCAAGAGCCAGGGAAATCTGCTGCTCATTGGGCCTTGCATACACGTTTTGCAGGTACATGAAGCTGGAACGGCCTGAAGCGACAACATCCCGGAAGAAGGATTGCAGGTCATCCCGTTCCAGCGCCGCGGCCTGGTCGGCCACGCGCTTGTTTTCCTGGAAAAAATGCATGGCGCGCAGCACCGCCCGGTCGGACGTCTTTTGGCGCACGGAGTCAAGCTCCTGAAAAAGCTGCTCCGGGCGCACACGGCGCAGCACATCCTCCCCAAAGAAGGCGGCCACCTGCCTCATTTCCTGGGGGATGGTGGCATAATCCGCCGTCAGGTCATCATGGCTGCCGCCGGTGCTGACTACCACCAAAGCATATCCCTTGGCGGCAAAGTCATAGGCGAGGGGCTTGATATCCGGCTCATCCTTTTTGAAATCGATGGCAACCAGACCGCCCACGGAGCTGGCCATCTGGTCCATCAGGCCGCTGGGCTTGCCGAAATAATGGTTTTCGGCGTATTGGGCAATTTTTGCCCGCTCGGGCGCGGGGATCTGGAAATTGCCGTACAGGCTGTCAAAAATGGCGCATATCAGCACCTCGAAGGCGGCGGAGGAGCTTAAGCCGCTGCCGGAAAGCACGTTGGAGGTGACCGCCGCGTCAAACCCGCCAATGGGATGGTTCAGTTCCTTCATCCGCGCCGCCACACCACGGATGAGTGCCGCGGTTTTCCCTTCTTCGGCGGGAACGGGTTCAAGCTCGGTCAGGGAAATTTCCACCGGGGGGTAGCCTTCGCTTAACAGGCGGACCGTCAGGTCATCCCGGCGGGAAACGGCTGCTACCGTATCCAGGTTAACGGCGGCTGCCAGCACCTTGCCCCGGTTGTGGTCGGTATGGTTTCCCGAAAGCTCCGTGCGGCCCGGCGCGCTGATCAATTGCACCTCGCCGGAAACATCAAACAGTTCCTCATGTCTTTTTAAAAGCCTGATATACCTGGCTGTTTGGGCTACCAGCATCCCGTCCCGGCGGCCATACAGATGGGTCAGCCTCGACATTACCCAGGGGGTTTTCAGGGCACGGATCATATTTGCGTACTGATTCATGGCTGTCTGGCTCCTTTCATCCTTTGCACTTACCGGGCTTGCCCATCCAGCACCTGCCGCCAGAAGTCCACAAAGGTTGTAAGCCCCAGCGCATCAAGCTGTGACAGGTAATCCTGCCAGCTTTCATCGGTGAGGGGGATTTCCCCGATAACGAACCGGGCCAGGCTTTCATCTACAAACCGGCCGATTTCCATTTGCAGGGGGACAATGGTCTGCTGCTGCTCGGTGGTGAGGGTAACAAGGGGGAAGGGCAGCGTGGCCATTTGGTTAAGCTCCAGCATGGAGCGTATCAGTTGAACCGTTTTTTCGTCATCAAGCTGTAGCTGGAAATCCACGGGAGCCAGCATAGGATATGCATCGCTGTCGTGGAGGGTAGCTGTTTGAATCACATTGGTCAGTTCTTCGGGGCTTGGAAGCCAGCGCCAGGTCCCGTTTTCGTTGAACGCGTATTCCACGCCTTCCTGGCCCAGCAGCGCCAGCCTGCCGCCTTCCTCGCTATACAGATGATCCACCCATTGCAAAAGCGCCGCCGGGTCTTTGCACGCGCTGGTAATGGCAAAGGTGCCGCGGGCCACCGGACCCAGGAAATTGCGGTATACCTGCTTGCCTTCATATTGAAGCGGCGGCAGGAGAACATATTCGGCGCCATGGGCGGAAGGCAAAAAAGTGGTGGGGACAGGGCCAAAGAATATGCCGTAGATGACGGCAGTCTTTTCATCCGTCACCTTGCGAAGCGCGTCCACCGAGGTGAAGCCGTTGCGGTCGATAAGCTTTGAGTTGTACAGATCGGATATCCAGGCAACAAACTCCCTGTACTTGCCTGAAATGGGCATGAACTGCGCCGTACCGGAGGCATCCACATACATATGATAGTCGTTGGCAATCAGCCCGAAAGCATGAGCCAGGAACTTCAAATCCCAAGGCCCAAGGAAGGTGAGGGGAACCTCATCCGCCTTGCCGTTCTGATTGGGATCACTGGTTTTGAAGGCTTCCAGTACCCCGCGAAGGGACGCGGCATCCGTTGGCACGCTAAGCTTCAGCCGTTCCAGCCAGGTTTTGTTGATCCACATGGCGTTTTGATCGCGCAATGGATTGATGGCCGGAAGGGCGGCAATGGCGCCGTCCGGCAAGGTGATAGCTGCCCGCCAGTCGGGATTTTCCTCCAGCAGCGCATATAAATTGGGCGCGTTTTCCTGGAGCAGGGGATTCAGATCGATCAGCTTGCCGCTTTGAAAATAATCAAGCGTCTCCTGGGGGCTTAGCTCCGCCCTGAACAAAGCATCCGGCAGTTCATCCTCCGCGAAAAGCCTGGCTTTTTCCGCCGTCCAGGCCGCGTAGTCGGTAAACTGCCGGAATTCAAGGGAAACGCCTGTTTTTTCTTCCATGCGCTGGAAGAAAAGGTTATTGTTCATATCCTGCTGCGTATCGTCCCCCACATACCCGGTGAGGATAAACGATTTGGCCCCCTGAGGGGATGCCTCAGAAAGCGCCGGGAGGAAGGCGGTTAAAAGAGCACATGCCACAAGAAGGCATACAAGCTGTTTGCGCAACGATAGGTCCTCCTTTGCACCCGTTTTATGACTATTTTTCATTATAGCGCATCCATAAGGGTTTGAACAGCCCAAAGTTAGGACAGCGTAAGAAGCGGCACACTTGCGCAGCGGGCGATGGATGGGGTATAATGGGACATACGGTGCGTTTGCGCCAATACCGCATGAAATGAGGCCTGGATCTAATGAATCAGCTGCAGCTTTGGTGGGAGTGGATGACGAGAGATCCAGGTAGCTTTTTTCCCTTTTTGATTTTTCGGGTGGTCGCCGTGCTTACTGCGATCACGTTTCATGAGGTGGCACATGGCTATATTGCATACCGCTGCGGCGACCCTACCGCGAAGATGCTGGGCAGGCTCAGCCTTAATCCGATCAAGCATTTGGATCCCATTGGGACTATTTCACTATTCCTGCTGGGATTCGGCTGGGCCAAGCCCGTGCCGGTGAACCCCAGAAATTTCAGCAATTTCCGGCGGGATGATTTTTTGGTGTCTATCGCCGGGGTTGTGACGAATCTGACACTGTTTATCGTATCGACAGCTTTGATGGTGGGCATTTACAAATGGACCGATTCAGTTGCAATTGGATATCTATATAGTTTCCTAGAGATGTTCTCACTCATTAATCTGGGCCTTGGAGTATTCAACCTGCTTCCGATTCCGCCATTGGATGGTTTCCATGTACTCAATGATACGCTGCTTCGAGGCAGGCTGAGGCTGACCCCGCAGTTTTTTCATACTTCGCAGATCATATTGATTCTGCTGGTAATGTCGGGGATGCTGGACGGCATCCTGAGCACGGTGATGAATGCCCTGCGCAATGGAGTATGGAACTTGTTCCTCCGCCTGACCGGCGTGGCCTGAGGCGGCCTATATGCCACAACACATTCATCTGAAGCAGTTTGAGGGGCCGCTGGATCTTTTGCTGCATTTGATCAGCAAGGCCAAGGTGGACATCCGGGATATTTTTGTATCGGAGATCACGGAACAGTACATCGCCTCCGTCAGCGATGCGCAGGACATCGACATGGATGATGCCAGCGAGTTTTTGGCCATGGCCGCCACGCTGCTCGAAATCAAGAGCCGGGCGCTATTGCCCAGGCCGCCGGTATTGGACGAGGAGGAAAGCCCCGAGGAGGCGCTGATCCGCCGCCTGGAGGAATACAAACGCTTCAAGGAAACGGCCCAAAACCTGCAGGATTTTGAAAAGGCTGCCGCGGCCATGTATGAAAAGCTTCCGGAGGAATACCCTCTGCCGCCCCCTTCCTTTGAACTGACCGGGCTTACACTGCAGGGACTGCTGGAGGCGCTTTCCCGGGTGTTGGCCCGTAAGCCGGAGGAGCCGGAGGAAGCGGTATACGTAAACAGGGAGATACGGCGCGATTCCTTTACCATCGAACACTGCATGGGCCATATCATGAAGCGGCTGCGCCGGGGGCCCATGACCTTCGAGATGCTGTTTAGCGAAGTGCCCAGCCGGGAAGAAATAGTCACCTTGTTTCTGGCATTGCTGGAAATTTTGCGCCTGAACCGCGCTCACGTGGAGCAGAGCGGTACCTTTGGGGAGATTACCTTGCATCCGGGGAGGAGAAAGGACGTTGCAACCCAATGAATTGATGGCCGTGATTGAGGCCATTTTGTTTGTCGCCGGTGAGCCGGTGCAGCTTGCTGACCTGCAAAAGGCGCTGGAAGTGAGCCCGTTGGAACTGAATGCGGCGGTGAACGCCTTGGAAAGCGATTATGACTTCAACCGCCGGGGCATCCGTCTCAAGCGGTTTGGCGAGCATATCCAGTTGGCCACCAGGGCCGAATATGCCCCTTATGTGGAGCGGCTGCTGCAGCCTGTACAAAAGCAATCCCTCTCCCAGGCCGCCATGGAAACGCTGGCGGTGGTTGCCTACCGTCAGCCCGTCACAAAGGCTGAGGTGGAGGCCGTCCGGGGCGTCAAGTGCGATTATTCCGTTCAATCGCTCGTTCACAAGGGATTGATTGGGGAAGTGGGCCGCAAGGAAGCGGTGGGACGGCCTATCCTGTATGGTACGACGGATGCATTTCTTTCGCATTTTGGAATCGCCTCCCTTGCGGACCTTCCCCAACTGGCGGAAAAGCCGGCAGAGGATGAGGATGAATCCTTGGTGCCCTGACATCAGAAACACAAAAAGCAAACGGGAAGCCTGCGAAAATAATGCAGGCTTTTTTTATATTAAGAAGGGTTTTATAGGTACATGGAGAATTAAACCATTTATATGGTTAATTACGGAAGTGTGCACATAAGCTAGCGCGAAAAGACGTTTGGGGCGGCAGGGCGTATGCCTGCAGATAAAAAATTGCATAAGGGGTGGTGTTTGGTGAAGAAGACCTACGTGGCGCTATTGGCAGTTGTTTTGATCCTTGCCATTGTTGTGGGCGTGCTGATTGGCGATCGCAACAAAGTGGGGAAAGAAAACGATACGCTTGGCGTACAGGCCGTGGAGCTTCAAAAAAAGGTGGGGGAATTAACGGCGCAGGTATCCGAGGCACAGGCACAGAGCGATGCTGCCCTGGCGGATAAAGCCAAGGCGGAGGAAAATGCCAAGGCCGCTGATGAAAAGCTGCAGAAGGCGCTTGGTGAACAGTCTGCCGCGGAGGAAGCGGCGAAGACTGCTCAGGCAGATTTAAAGGCTGCGCAGGATGAAAAAACGGTGGCAGATACGGCCGCAAAGACGGCTCAGGACGAGAAGGCCGCCACCGAGGCCGCCCTAAAGACGGCCCAGGACGAGAAGGCCGCCGCCGAGGCTGCCCTAAAGACGGCTCAGGGCGAGAAGGCCGCCGCCGAGGCTGCGCTGAAGACGGCCCAAGGCGAGAAGACCGCCGCCGAGGCTGCCGCAAAGGCAGCCAAGGACGAGAAGGTCGCCGCTGAGGCTGCCGCAAAGGCCGCCAAGGACGAGAAGGTTGCTGCCGAGGCTGCCGCGAAAACGGCCGGCGACGATTTGAAGGCCGCGCTGACCGCCAAGACGGATGCGGAGACTGCTGTACAGGCTGCGCAGAAAGAGGCCCAAAAAGCCAAGGATGATCTGTCGGCAGCGCAAAAGGCTGTGAAAGCCGCCGAGGATGCAAAAGCGCAGGCGCTGAAAGAAAAGGACGATGCAGTGACGGCTCTCAACACCGCCAAGAAGGATGCGAATGCCGCCGCTGAAAAGGCCCAGGGTGATATTGCAGCCTTGCGGAAACAGTTGACCCAGATGGAGCAGGAAAAAGGGAAGGCCGAGGAGGATCTCAAGGCCATCGGCGCCACTTCCGGCGATTTGAAAACCGCTCAGGATGCGATTTTGACCCTTACGCAGGATTTGGCTGTCGCCCAGGCCGAGGTTGACAGGCTGACAGGTGCCCTGGCGGATGCTGAAACGGCAAAGCAGGCGGCTGAAGCGGAAAAGGATGCTGCGCTTGCGGATAAGGCCACGGCGGAGGCGGCTGCCAAGGCTGCAAATGACAAGGCTGCTGCTGCCGGAAAAGCGCTTGCGGATGCCGAAGCTGCGAAGCAGGCGGCTGTAACGGAAAAAGACGCCGCACTTGCCGATAAGGCCGCTGCGGAAGCTGCCGTCAAAAAGGAAATCGGCAGGGCTGCCGCCGCCGAACAGGCGCTGGCGGCTGCCTTCCAAATTGACCTCACCCCGGGCGAGTACAGGGTATTCATAATAGCCAAACAGGGTTATGTCGGGCCTGTTGAGGTGACCGTCGTATTGGATAAAAACAGCGTTATACAGGCCATGTCCGTAGGCGGAAAAGCGTTTACTGAAACGTTTGGCGTAGGTGACAAAGTGCGGGAGGATGCGTTCATCAGCCAATTTGTCGGCAAATCCGGCACCATCGTACTGGGGCAGGATGTGGATGCGGTTTCCGGCGCCACGGTTTCCTCCACAGCGGTGGTAGATGCGGTCAACGAAGCATTGGCGCTATTTGCAAAGTAGAATGCCAGGTAAAAAGCAAAGGCCGTGGGAAGCGAAACGCTCCCACGGCCTTTTGACGAATCAATTATTTTTTCAGCAATTCCATCAAATAAGGCAGCGCCGCCTCGAACCGTACGCCATAGCGCAGTTCCTGGTTGGACTCCACGGTGCATTGGATGCAGCGGTAGGTGAACTTCACCGCAAGGGAGCAGGAATCCTTCAGGCTTTTTCCGTTCATCAGGCCGCACAGAAGGGCGCTGGCCAGGATATCGCCCGTACCGTGGAAAATGTCATGGTACCGCCCTTCAAAAGCATATGAGATTTCACCTGTGCAGGCATCATACGATGCCGTGCCAAGCTGGTCAAGCATAAGGGTGACGCCGGTAAGCACTGCCATCCGCGGGCCTAAATCGCACAGGCGGCGGAGCATATCTTCCGTTTCCGCGCGTGTAAAGCCTTCGGGCTTATAGGGGATGCCCAGCAGGATGCAGGCTTCCGTCATGTTGGGCGTAATAATATCCGCCTTGCGGCACAGCTTGTGCATGCCCTGGGCCATTTCACGGGTATAGGTGGCGTACAGGCGGCCATTGTCGGCCATGACCGGGTCCACCATGCGCAGGGCGCCGTCGCTGTGAAATTCCTCCATCAGTCTGGCCACCAGGCCAATCTGATCATAGGAGCCCAGAAAACCGGAATACAATGCGTCAAAGCGCAGGCCGAGGCCTTTCCAGTGGGTTGTTATAGGAAGGATATCCTCTGTCAGGTCCCGGTAGGTGTAGCCTTGAAAGCCTCCGGTATGGGTGGAAAGGATGGCCGTAGGCAATACCCCCGTATCCAGCCCCGCGCAGGAAAGGATGGGCAGCGCCACTGTCAGGGAGCAGCGGCCGATGCAGGAGATGTCATGTATGGCCAATACGCGCTTTTGCCGTTCCATGGAAAGCCTCCTTTGTGATACAGCCCCTATGATATCCGATTTTCCGAAAAAAGGGAATCCCTATCCTGCAAAAACATGGCGAAAAGCCGGTAAGCGGCGCAAAGCAATGGGGCGGACAAATATATCCGCCCCATTGTTCGATGATCAAAAAGGAAAACATTGAGGGCTGCTTTCCTTTTTGAAAAGGGTATGCAGGCCGGTGGCCTTACGGCAGCTTTGCCTTGAAGGTCACATATCCTTCGTGGCGGTTGGTCTGCCAATCGGGATATTCCCAGGCGGCATAGTTGAACACAAGGGTGGTCAGGCCGTTTTCATCGGTGTACTTTGCCTTGGCCTCCTGGTAGGATTCTGTGTTTGCCAAATCCTTTTCCAGCAATTGCTTGCCCTCGTCGACTCCATAGTACTCTTTTCTTTTTTCATGGTTCGTTTTCACCCAGTCGGGATCAAGCCAGTTCAGGTCAATGCCCGTGTAGCATAGCACAGAGCCGTTCTCGGCAAGGAAAGAGTCTTCGAAGAAACTGGGCATTACAAAACCATCCGGCGTGCCGATGGTAAATTCACCGGAATCGAAGAATACCAGTTGCTTCTTGGGGTCGGTCATCATTTCGGGAATGGGGCCGTGGCCTTTTTCCGTCCACAACCAATCTTCATCGTTGCGCTCGCTTGTATCGCCGTCGGTATTGAGGCTGAGCTCCTCATGCATCTCATATTTATCCGTATTCTTCAGGACGGCGTTGAGCGTTAGCTGAAACGAGTTGGGATGATAATACTCAATATCATCCAGCCATGCGGCATCCTGGATCACCACATTCAAAAAGTCACCGGTATTCTCCTGGGGGATATCGCTTTGCACCTGCTCCTTAAAATTCTCGGGAAGCTTGGGCGGATCGGCATAGCGCTGGGTAAGGAACCATTCAACCCCCTGGGTATAGGATACCGCCAGGGCGATGCCGCACAATGCCAAGACCAGAACTGCGGCCAGCGCCAAGGTTCTTATAGAAAATTTCTTCATGGGTTTTTCCTCCTTCAGTTGCTCAAAGGCATGGGCCATGCCCTCCTGAAATTCGGCGGGCGGCTGCCCGAAGGCATTGTCAAAATCAAACTCTTTCATAGGCCGCCCTCCCTTCCACATCCTGTAAAGCGATTCGAAGCTCTTTCCTTGCGCTTGACAGCCTTGTTTTTACCGTGCCCTTCGGTATATGCAGGATGGAAGCCGTCTCCTCTACCGTGAAGCCTTCCATGTAATAGAGCACCACGGGCAGGCGAAGCTTTTCCGGCAGCGCGCCGATGGCATCGTGCAGCCATGGGTCCGCATCCGGCGGGGCCTTGCTTTCAGGCAGTTCCTCCATGGGCACGCAACGCTTGCGGACGCGCAGCACGTTGTTGCATTCATTGATGAGGATACGTATCACCCAAGGCCTCAGGGAATCGTCGCTTTTTAAACTGTCACGCATGCGCCAGGCCTTCAGAATGCATTCCTGCACGGCATCGGCGCAATCATGGCTGTTGTACAGCATCCCATAGGCCACATGGTAGAGGGTCTTTTGAAGCTCCATCATGCGGGTGGAAAAAAACTCGGCTGTCATTGAGCTCTCCTTCGTTGTGTAAAAAGCTTTTTACGCTTATTAGGACGGTTTTGCCGCGCAAACGGTTTTTGGAAATAAGAAAATCCCTATAAAAAATCCGCGACCCCATTGGACCGCGGATTTTCGCATAACATTTTGGTTAATCCGGCCTTGCCGGCGCATTGCAGTAGGGGCAGGCCTTCAGGTGTTTGTATTTGGTGGTGTTCAGATCCTTGTAATAGAAATCGCTCAGGGGCAGGT